>DAMDNS010000081.1:0-8714 GCA_032083605.1 Ureibacillus sp. | reverse complement strand
TATTGCTGCCATTTTTTTTCGATTTGTTGATGATTAAAACTCATGTGAAATCTCCTCCTTGAATATTGATTGGGCACGCTGTGTCGACACGAAGGAATGCATTATAAAATACGCCTTGGCATTTTTTCGCCCAGATTTTTTCAAGCACGCTTGAAAATCTGTGGCATCCGCTTGAGGCTTTAACTTCATTCAGTTGAGATTTGAACCTCTACTGAATGAAATAAACAAAAGCTGTATCAAAAGTAGATTATCCTAATAATGGTAAAACTAATCATGAATTGCATGCATTAAACCGACTGTTATTAGAGGTAAATAGTTACTTTGAATGAAGTTGACGAAATATTTAAAAAATAAAAAAAATCCCGCCCCTTTCCTTAGAAAGGGACGAGAGATATTTGTAACTCCCGCGGTACCACCCAAATTAGTGACACTACACTCAGCTTAAGTTCCATAACGTGGAAAAACGGTTTTAGCTACTAGCTTCACCAAAACAGACTCCAAGGCGAGTTCAATTCATCTACTTACTAGCTCACACCAACCGCTAGCTCTCTTAAAAGCTTCAAAATTTACTATTCCTTCTCATTGTCGTACTTTTCATATTTTATTCATTTTAATGTATCCAGGAAAAATAAACAAGTGTTTCCTTTATTGGCTAGTCAATATTTCTTCATCTAATGTTGACCCTCTGGAATATCATTAGTATATTTGCTGCTTTTCTTTTTTAGTGGGCTATCGTAAACAATGCAAGGAATAATTGCAATTATAAATAATCCACATAGCACAGCAATTAGTATGTCCATATTATAGAGATCTACAATTATTCCACCGATCAGTGGTCCAATCATTCTCCCTATGGATCCGATACTATTTACAACCCCTTGGTATGTTCCACCTTTTCCTTCAGGCGCCAGCATATTTGCGATCGTTGGTACTGCCGGCCATACGAAGATTTCTCCCAATGTTAAAACCATCATCGCTACAGCGAACATTTTAAAGCTATCGGCAAATAAGATGATGGTAAAGGAACCCATCATAATCAGCATGCCTACTACTAGCTGACCTTTTATTTGTTTCTCATATTTTTGAACAAGCGGACTAATCAGCGGTTGAAGCGTAATAATTAATAGACCGTTTATTGACCACAGTAAACTATACTCTTTTAAGCCGATTCCTAGTTGTTGAATATGCGTTGATAGCGTTGAAGCCCATTGTGAATAGGCAACCCATGCCAATAAAAAGGCACTGCACAGAATAAGCAGCGAATAAAAGCTAGCTTTTGATGGATTATTTTCAACGACTTTCCTGTTGCTTCCTTTTTCGACCTTCGGAGCCATTTGTCGATAAGTAATCAGTGCTATCAGTAAAAAGATAATATATAATCCTAAATTTGTGATAAATAAATAGTCAAAGCTTATTTCTGCAATAGGGCCAGCCAATGCCGGTCCAACGGCAACTCCTAGATTTTGCGCTAAATAAATCGCATTGAATCCTTTTCGACCACCTTCCGGCCACACTGAGCCTACCAAGGCAAACATTGCTGGAATTACAATACCGCTACCAAATCCCATAACAATTAAAAAGTAAACATAATGTGGCCATCCATGCCAAATGGTAATTCCTATTAATGAAACTACTGTTATAGAAATTCCGAGCATAATCGATTTGTAGCCACCTAATTTATCAAACAAGTATCCCCCAATTAAATTCCCTAAAACAGTGGCACCAGCATTCATCATTAAAACAAACCCAGCCACGGATAGAGATTGCCCTAAATGATCATGCATGTAAATGGTATTTAAAGGCCAAATAAGCGAACTTCCTGTAATGTTGATAAATGCACCGATAACAAGTAACCAGACATTTTTGGGCATTCCCATACTCCTCCATTAAAACAGTCGAAACACCCTTTATCTAAAGTGATGGTCTTCTCTTGTTGTTTTTATTTTATAATTTCGCATTTGATGCAGTTTTGAAAAATTCAAACTTCCCATCTGCTTAGAAAAGCACAACTCGACCCATTATAGGCAGAGTTGATGCTTTTCTTATGAGGATTTCATATAAAAGTTATAGATTCCAATCCTCCAAAAAACAATAGTAGTCTCCTTTTTTAAAAAGTACAAGAAAAAGATTTTACAAACTAAAAAACGATTAAATGATAGAAAATTAAAACACTTTCTCTATTTATACTCAAGTTTTTCCCTTCTTCATAAGAATTACAGCAAAGGTGAGATTTGTTCATATGCCAGTAGACTTTTTTCATGGTAGAATGATTTGTTAGAGGAGTGAAATTAAATGTCAGAACAACAATTTCCTTTCCCGTCTGATGGGAAACGTTACTATACATGGAATCGCTATTTAAGAGATGAATTTGGCAAAAAGGTTTATAAGGTGGCGCTTGATGCTGGCTTCGACTGCCCTAATCGTGACGGCACTGTTGCCTTTGGTGGCTGTACCTTCTGTAGTGCAGCAGGCAGTGGTGACTTTGCTGGGGACCGCGTTGACCCAATTCCGGTTCAATTCGATAAAATCAAAGAGAAAATGCAGCATAAATGGAAAGATGGCATGACGATGGCCTATTTCCAGGCTTATACGAATACACATGCACCACTTCCTGTCTTAAAAGAAAAATTCGAGGCAGCACTTGCCTGTGAAGGTGTAATGGGGTTAAGTATTGCTACTCGACCAGATTGCCTGCCAGATGATGTAGTAGAATATTTAGCTGAATTAAATGAACGTACTTATCTATGGGTAGAGTTAGGGCTGCAAACTGTACATGAAAAAACAGCAAACCTAATTAACCGCGCACATGATTACGCTACTTATATAGAAGGTGTAGAAAAGCTTCGCAAACATAATATTCGCGTTTGTACACATATCATTAACGGATTGCCATTAGAGGATTACGATATGATGATGGAAACTGCCAGAGAGGTTGCCAAGCTTGATGTACAAGGGATTAAGATACACCTTCTTCATTTATTAAAAGGAACTCCTCTAGTAAAGCAATATGAAAAAGGGATGCTGGAATTCCTTGAAAAGGATCAATACATCCAGCTTGTAGCAGACCAATTAGAACTTATTCCTCCAGAAATGATTGTTCACCGTATTACAGGTGATGGTCCAATCGATTTAATGATTGGCCCGATGTGGAGTGTAAACAAATGGGAAGTGCTAAATGGAATCGATGCAGAGCTTGAGCGTCGCAACAGCTGGCAAGGAAAATTATATGTTCCATCCTCAAATCCAATTGTATAATTAACCATCTCGGGTTCTATAGATTTCTAAGAGGATGTGACAAATCATGAAGCTACAACGAGTCATACAATATGCTCAGACACTTCTTGGACAAGCGATTGAAAAGGGGGAAATTGCTGTTGACGGTACTGCCGGTAATGGACACGATACATTATTTCTTTCGCAGCTTGTAGGAGAGTCTGGACATGTATATGCCTTCGACGTGCAGCATCAAGCTGTAGCTGCAACTCAAGCAAGATTATCTGAGCATGGCGTTACAAATGCTACAGTCATTTTAGATGGACACGAGACTGTCTCAACATATGTACAGCAGGAAATTGCCGGGGCAATCTTCAATCTGGGTTATTTGCCTGGTGCAGACCATTCCATTGTAACCAAAGGAAACACGACGATTGTTGCGATCGAACAATTGCTTCAGCTTTTGAAAGTTGGAGGCATTATTGTACTCGTCATCTATCATGGACATGAAGGCGGAAAAGAAGAACGGGATGAAGTATTGCACTTTGTCAGTTCCCTTCCTCAAAGGTATGTGCATGTATTACGATACGAATTTATCAACCAAAAAAATGATCCTCCATTTATCGTAGCACTTGAGAAGGTAAAACAATTTCCATAGAAAACAAAATAAAAGCGTGAAGTAGACTGATTGATTCGTCTACTTCACGCTTTTTCTATTACTTTTTGTCTTTATTATAGTTTTCCCAGAATGTTGCGTTTTTAATGCCTAGCTTAATAGGATTGAACACAGGGTCTTTTCCTTCTTTTTTCTGTTGTTCATAATCCTTTAACGCTACAATAGCCGGCTTCATAATGATGAGGATGGCTATCACGTTAATCCATACCATTAAGCCCAAACCAACATCCCCCATAGCCCATGCCAGGTTAGATGTGCGGACTGTACCATAAAACGCCGCTATTAAAATTGCAAATTTGGCTACCCAGATTCCCACTTTTTCCAGAGTGCCAGAGAATAGATATGAAACATTCGTTTCAGCTATATAGTAATAGGCCATGATTGTTGTAAAGGCAAAGAAGAATAAGGCAATCGCAACAAATGGTGCACCAAAGCCAGGTAAAGCCGAATCTACCGCGTACTGAGTATATGCTGCACCAGCCTCAATTCCTTTCGCGAATGAAATTTGTTCTTCGCCGGATAGCTGAGCTGAATTGAATTCCCCTACATGAACGAAAGTAGTTGCTGAATCTGCCGCTTTTTCATCATGGACATTATACATCCCTGTAAATAAAATCATGAATGCAGTAGCCGAACAAACTAATAAAGTATCAATATATACAGATGCTGCCTGAACCAACCCTTGTTTTGCCGGGTGAGAAACTTCTGCTGCAGCTGCAGGATGTGCCCCCGTACCTTGCCCTGCCTCATTTGAGTAAATACCACGTTTTACTCCCCAAGCAATTGCAGAACCAATTAGTCCACCGAATATTTCTTGTGCACCAAAAGCACTCGAGAAAATAAGTCCAATCACATCCGGCACTTCAGAAATATTCATCACGATAATCACAATCGCCATCAAGATATAAGCAATGGCCATAAACGGAACAATTATCTGTGCTGCATTAGCGATCCATTTAACTCCACCGATAATAATTATACCTAATATAATCGCAATAATTAATCCAGTAATCCACGTTTCAATTCCAAAAGCATTTTCTACTGCACCAGCAATGGCATTCGATTGTACACCAGGCATTAATATAAGCATTGCGATTAAAGCCGCAACTGCAAAAATAACCGCAAACCATTTTTGCCCCATGCCTTTTTCTATGTAAAATGCAGGACCGCCACGATATTCTGTTTCTCTTTCTTCTTTATAAATTTGGGCTAATGTTGATTCAACATAAGCTGTCGCTGCCCCGATAAAGGCAATTGCCCACATCCAGAATACGGCCCCTGGTCCTCCGAAACCGATGGCTGTAGCAGTACCAGCAATATTACCAGTCCCTACACGACCAGATAGTGCGATAGACATCGCTTGGAAGGAGGATATCCCCTTCTCGGATTTTTCACCCTTAAACATTAACTTAAACATTTCTTTAATATGTCGAACTTGCAAAAATCGTGTGATAACCGAAAAGAATATCCCCACGATCAGGATTCCATAGATAAACCAAGGACCCCAAAAGAATTCGTTTAGTGCACTAACTAAACCTTCCATTCCCAACACCCCTTTTTATGTATATTTTTATTGTTATAAAATTCAATATATTACACAAATTGAACTTATTCAATATTTTTTGATAATTTAAATTTTATAGATTACAGGAATATTCTCGTAAAAAATAAAAAATACTCAGTTATGAAGGACCGAGTATTTTAAAAATTATTATTCAATTATATAACCAAGTGACCTAAGCGCGTTATTCATAAAATCTCTACTGTATCTAAAAATCTCTTCTCTTTCATTATCGTGGAATAGATTATGATAGCTATAAGGCCATTCTTTATATAGGATTTCTGTGGACTTTTGATTGAATAACCACTTACGGGCTACTGATGGATCTGTTATTTTATCCTGATTTGCTGTGATTAATAAAATCGGGAGAGTTAAATGACCTTCTTGTTCGGCAATAATATTTTTCATCAGGCCTTGGACTTCCTTATACCATCCTACGGTAACATTTGAATGGTAAGGACTACTTTCATCCACTAACTCCTGATACCCCTCATTATTTCTCGTTAAGAGCTTTTTATCGAAATTTAATGTTATTTTCTTATTTGAAGCAAGTGATCCTAAACTTGTCATGGCATTTGTAAATAGATTCGTTGTTTTTCTCAATCCAAGCCATGGTGATGTGAGGATTAATCCAGCACATTCTTCTTTATTTTTCTTCAAAAAATTAATGGCCAACGTCGCCCCTAAACCATGCCCCATTATAAAAACCGGCAATTGATAAATAAGTGCGTTCTTCATTAATTTCTTGATAAACTCCGAATATTCATTTATATCTTCATCATGAACTTTGGAATATTTCAGATTTTTACCATGTCCGGGAAAATCACCCATGACAACTGTAAAGCCCGCTGTTCGAAGTTTTTCAATTAGCCAGGCATACCATTGATGATGCTCAAAAGCGCTATGTAAAAGAACGACAACCGCTTTTGCCTGCCCTTCTGCTTCCCATTTCCACATACTTGACCCTCCTACCCATTATCAAATGGGTAAACTTGCATTCTCATTTTCATTCTTTGCTTAATTTGATACGCTATACTATATAATACTAAAGAAATGAGGAGATTTTCGATGATTTACCCTTTTAAAGACAAAAATCCTAAAATAGACCCATCTGTGTATATCGCCGATAATGCCGTAGTTACAGGAGATGTAACTATCGATGAAGAATCTACCATCTGGTTCAGCACGGTTATTCGGGGTGATGTTGCCCCAACGATTATTGGAAAACGCTGTAGCATACAAGATTTAAGCTGCATCCACCAAAGTCCGAATAATCCGGTAATTATCGAAGATGAAGTAACTGTTGGCCACCAGGTAACCTTACATGGATGTGTAATTAGAAAACGCGCGTTAATTGGCATGGGATCGATTATTCTGGATGGTGCAGAAATTGGAGAAGGAGCATTCGTGGGAGCGGGCAGTCTTGTACCACCCGGAAAAAAAATCCCTCCATATTCCTTGGCTATGGGGAGACCTGCAAAAGTTGTCCGCGAAGTAACTGCGGAAGATCGTGAAGACATGGACCGGATCATTCGAGAATATGTTGAAAAAGGACAGTTATACAAATCCCTTCAACCAGAAAAGCATACAAGATAATAGTCGGTGAAATTTGGCCGCGTGAAATTACGGGTATAACATTTTGTTTATACTCGTTTTTTTAAATAGCCCATCTAGCCTTTTGCAGTATAAAAGATTACTAGTTTACCTAAGCCCCATAGATAAAGGAGAATTGAATGAACCAATTTGAGAAAAACAGTCTCTATTGGGTATTAGCAATTCTTATTATTGTTATTGCCCCGATTATTGTATTATTGACGCCTGCAGTATTATCTACCCTTGTTTTTGTCGATTCAACCAAAATCGCTTTTATAACCTTTGGCAAAAATCTGGTTATGTACTTTTTAGCATTTTTCATTGCTTTTATAGCTTTAGTCACGCTCTATTTTATCAAGAAACTTATCACTAAGATTATTGTTATTATTTTATCGATTCTAGGGTTTCTAACTGTGTATGGATTGGGTTTAAATTATTATGTATATCTAAATGAAGATTATGTAGAATACAATCCCCTATTTGGAAAGTCTGCCTTTTATGAATGGTCAGAACTAACGCATGTAAGTCATATATATCCTGAAAACGTGGACGAGAAAGAAATCTATATCTTCACATTTAAGGATGGCTACTCATTCGAGTTTGAAGCAAATGGCTTTGTTGATTACTCCGTTAAAAATCAAATTAATAAAAAAGCCGAAATTTATGAAGTCCCCATTGAACGGCATTATTCAGGGAAGGAATAGAATCGGCATTTAACTACAAAAAACACCTTCGGACGAGGTAATTCATTCAAGTTCGAAAGTGTTTTTTGACATTATGCTTTTATTTTACTGGAATTTCTCACCGTTCCAAAGATCATCCAAGAAGATTTAAAGTAACGAGTGATTAGCTCCACTGTTATTATGGAGAACATTAAGCCGGATAAAAATAACCCTATATTAAATAAGTGGTACCACGGACTTTGCGAAGTTACCGAAATCATTCGATAACATAACAAGAAGAATGGATGAATTAAATATACTCCAAACGAAACATCACCAAGATAAAGAAGAGCTTTTTTTAATTTCCAACTCAATTTCCCATAAATGGTAAAAACAAAACCAAAGAAAAAGACTGCAGCAAAATACGTATACACATTCCATAAAAATTCATAAGTAATCGAATCATACGATGCCAAACCTACTCTTGTAAGATACATTACATATACATAGGAGCACCCCGATAATAACCATAATACCAAAATAATATGTCTTTTATTAGTTTTTAAGAATGCTTTGAATTGATCAAAATACATTCCAAGATATATTCCTAAAAAATAATAAGACATATACGATAGACAAATGCTTCCTTTAAAGGTGATATTGAAGAAATAATGATTTAATAACACAAATGTCCATTGAATAATAAGCCCAATGAAAATCGAGTATTTTGAAAACCATTTATATTTTTGTGCAAAATAAAGAACAAGAGGAAAAATTAAATATAATTGAATACTTATAAAGACAAAGTATAGATGCGTATAAGCTTTCCCCGTCAAAACTTTTTGAATAAAAATAATCAACGCTTCAGTTAAAGAATAATCGTAATAAAATTGTGCCGTTAATGCAAAATAACATGCTGAAAAAACAAGATATGGGACTATTACATAAAGAAATCTCTTTTTATAGAAGTTTAATAATAGATTTTTAGTTATTTCACGATTTGTATAAT
>DAMDNS010000080.1:0-8735 GCA_032083605.1 Ureibacillus sp. | reverse complement strand
ATTGCAAAGAAGGTTCTTAAATGAAATACAGTTTTAGAAATGATTATAGCGAGCTTTGCCATCCTGAAATTTTAGAGGCCTTATTAAAAGCGAGCACAGAACAAAATACCGGTTACGGTTTGGACAAGCATTCCGCTCATGCAAAACAATTAATAAAAGAAAAGCTAAATAGCGAAGATTGTGATATTCACTTTGTCACAGGGGGTACCCAAGCTAATGCATCAGTTATTTCTCATATTCTGCGTCCCTATGAAGCAGTTTTATCATGTATTTCCGGCCATATAAATGTTCACGAAACTGGCGCGATTGAAGCAACTGGCCATAAAGTCTACACGGCTCCAGGGATAGATGGAAAACTATCTCCAACCGACATCGAAGCTGCATTGGCGTATCACCAAGATGAACATATGGTGAAAATCGGATTAGTCTATATTTCTCAGTCTACAGAAATTGGGACAGTTTATAGTTTTGGAGAGTTAAAAGCTTTATATGATTATTGCAAAGAAAATAACCTTTACCTATACATTGATGGTGCTCGTCTTTCAAGCGGTCTTGCAGCAAGCGATGTTGAATTTAATCAGTTAAAAGACCTTTGCGACATTATGTATATCGGAGGAACAAAAATTGGTATGCTCAGCGGTGAAGGAATTGTGATCTTTAACGATAAGCTGAAGCCTTACTTCAGATACCATATAAAAAATAAAGGCGCTATGCTGGCAAAAGGATATGTATTAGGTATCCAATTTGAAGCTGCATTCAAAGACGACTTATATTTTACAATGGGTCAACACGAAAACGAGCTTGCACGGTATCTAAGTAATGAGTTGAAGGAATTAGGTGTTCCCCTTTTAAGCGAATCTCCAACGAACCAAATCTTTCCTATTTTTAGCAAAGACCAGGTGGAGCAATTAAAAAAACTATATGCTTTTGAAATCTGGGAACCAGTTGAAGACAACATTGCGATCCGTTTTGTAACTTCTTGGGCCACTACGAAAGAAGTTTGTATCGAGTTGATTGAAGATGTTAAAACATTACTCTAATCACACTTTGAGAAAACTTGGCTAATCGAAAAGCATTTTAGCGATAGCCCTTGTTGCATGTATATTGATAAGAAAGATATGCACTTTATTTTCCACCAAAAAGAAAGAGGCTGTGGCAAAAGTAGAGATTATAAGAAAATACGTGGATAACTAGAATAAGAATTTAATTCTTTCTAAATTGATTGCAGTGGAGGGGCGACACGCCTGAGACTACAGGCTCAGGGGAGTGCCCGCGAAAAAGCGTACCCGAAACGAAAATCAATTTTTGAGCATACCGAAAGAACACCATTTTCAGAGAAATGGTGTTTTTGGGTTTTTTCTTAAATAAATTAATTAAAAATTAACTTCTGATTTTGCTGTTACCACACGATTCCTTCCAGAATTTTTTGCTTCATACAAAGCATAATCAGCTATTTCCAACAATTCTTTTGAGCTTGCTGCATGTTTAGGGAAGCCTGCAATGCCAGCTGAAAAAGTAACAGGTCTTCCAGTGGGACTTACAGTATTTTCAAACTTTCTCCTTAAATTTTCAGCAATTTTGTATCCTTCTTCAATGCCTGTATCTGGCAATAAAATAATGAATTCTTCTCCACCATATCTGCAACAGAGATCCTGTTCCCTCACGGTATTCCTCATTTGAGCTGATAGGAATTTTAAAACTTCATCCCCAACTGCATGTCCATAAGTATCATTTATCGCTTTAAAACGATCAATATCCAAAATAACGATGCAATACATTTTTCCTTGAACGGTCCACGATTGCAAGACTGCATCTAAAGCACGTCGGTTTGTCAATTTAGTCAATGGATCGATCAAAGCCTCGTCCTTTAAAGTGCTTACTTTACCGTGTAAAAATGAAAAACTATGAATTAAGGCCTTTTTTATTAAAGATACTTCATAAAACCATGCATTCAGTCTACTTAAATTGGCCATCTCGCTTTCATTTATGCTATTTTCTGCAAGGACGGCAATATGTTGTAACGGCTTTGTAATTTTTGCAGCCAATATCAATACGATGATAATGGAAACTATCAGAAGTGGTATTTCATAATAGAACGTTGTTAATACTTGTTTAGAAACAAATTTAAGGGCAGCTTCTTGGGGTGTCTGAACGACAATACCCCATTTTCCCCTCTCTAATGGACTAAAGCCTGCCAGCATCTCCTTATCCAGTAGATTAGTTACCTGCTGTGCTCCACTATCTCCCTTTAATACCCTTTTTACCACCTCGTTTGCAGAAACATCCTCACCAAGACGGGATCTATCGATATGGTAAATTAATTTCCCTTGTGAATCCACTACATATACATAAGTGCCATCCTGATACTGATGAGTACCTAAAATGGGTTCGAAAAAGTTGGATTCATGGATATAAATGCTGCCGCTAACAATTCCTTTATACTCGCCACTACTTGAAAATATAGGGAAAGAGACCGTTATCATTAGTTTTCCTGTTGAAGCTCGATAGGGGTCTGAAATAGATGGTTTTTGAGTCTTTAGCTGTTCAATACCTTCTTGTGAAGTGATTAGCCTCCCTTTTAGCATATATTTATCGGGAGCCCCTGCTAGAATTTCTCCTTCAGTATTTGCGATTATTACAGAATTAAAAGCGCTCTGTTGATAATAGATACGACTTACTTCTTTATTTAATGCCTCTTCATTTTCCATTGAATCAGCAATTTCCGAAGCACTATATCCTAGGATTTCGATGGTATGATCCAAAAACAAATTAACAATCTGGGACAGCTTTAACGCATAGACACGATTTTTTTCTAAAGACTGATCCTCTAATAATTGAATACTTCTTTGATAACTACTGAATAGACTGCTTGCCACAGACAAAAGAAAAGCTAATATGATTAAAGCAATCATTAAATGTTTGAGCTTTATTTTTTCGCTTAGATTATGCATCCAATGCTCTCCTGATAAAAAAATTTTCATAGAGATGTTTCTTTTGTTTCTTGGTCATTTAGATGGTGTAGCAAACTCCTTCAGCTCACTAATAGTACTTTCTTAGGCAATTTCATTATTCACTTTTTTAACTTGTAAATATGCATAAAAAATTATAAAAAACATGATTTCTGGCCCTAATGGCGAAAATCACTGTATTTTCCTATAAAGGTATCTACGAAAGTTTATACTTTCCTATCCGCTTAGAAAACTTGGTCTGATTGTGCAGCCGTTTAACAATTGTCATTAGCTGTATAGATAACCTGGTATCATAAAAGTTATCCCCAAAGCGAAAATTTATAATTTCATTAATAATAAAAAAGGGCTTCAAAAGGAACTCGCTCCTTTCGAAACCCTATTAAAGAAATTTGTAACTATAATTATTTCGAAGTGGCCATTTCAAAAATCTCATTAGTAAAGGCTTCCTCTACATTTGCTTCTTCTTTTATAACACCGAATTGATGCGCGATATCGGCAGTCTGCTGGAACATCTTAGGATCGGTTTTTCCAATGTCGTTAGCGTTAAAGCCTTCAGGAATAACTAGCTTTGCCACTTCTTCCATCATCATTAACTGATGCTCTCTTGTACTGCTGCCTTCTTCAGACTCGGCCATGATTATATCCACAGCTTCTTCTGGGTCCTCAATCGCATCTTGCCACCCTTTAATGGAAGCACGAAGAAATTTAGCAGCCGTTTCTTTATTTTCTTCCAGCCATTCCTTGTTGGCAAACAGATTATCCTCCAGCATTGCAACGCCTTCCTCATTCATATCAATAACATTTAAATCACTCGCTTGAACACCTGATTCTAAAACAACATGATATTCGTTGTAGGTCATAGCAGAAGCAGCATCTAATTCGCCAGATAAAAATTGGTCCATCGTAAAGGCTTGTTTTACGAACGAAAGATCACTATTTGGATCAATTCCATATTTATCAAATAAAGCCAATGCCTCAAACTCATTTCCACCCATCCAGTTCCCCACGTTCTTACCCGCTAAATCTTCGGGAGAAGCAATTCCTGAATCCTTTTTCGAGATAAGCAATAGACCACTTTCTTGATAAATTTGAGCGATTTGGATTAATGGCATTCCTTGCTCGATATGAGGCAGCAAACTGGCCACCCAGTCTACTCCAATATCAGCTGCACCATTAGCCACTTGTTGCTCTGGTACAATATCCGGACCTCCTGGAGCAATAGTAACATCCAAACCTTCATCTTTGTAATATCCTTTTTCAAGCGCAACATAGTATCCTGCAAATTGTGCTTGTGGCACCCATTTTAGCTGCAAGGTAACTGGTGTCAAATCTCCACTTGAGGAAGCCGTAATCTTTTCCCCATCCGAATCCGAACTACATGCAGCTAGTATTGAAGCTAAAGCAAGGACAACTAGAACCAACAACCGATTCATCTTTCGAATTTTAACTTTCATAAACTTCCCCCTCTAAATTACTATTCTAGTAAACCTTTGGTATATTAAGATTTTCGATTTTCTTTCAAGGGAATCTTCAAAAATCTAAAATATCTATGCCTTTTGCGAGGAATGCCAGCCTAAAAAGATTTTTTCCAACCCTTCAACGATTAAATAGAACAGCACTCCTGCAATAGATGCAATAACAATACAAGACCAACCTAGGGGCATCTGAGCGATTTTGATAGAATTCGAAAGTAAATACCCCAGCCCTTTGGAGGAATAAAAGAACTCCCCAACTATCGCGCCAATCATACTAGCAGTTGTATTAATTTTTAGCGCAGTAAACACATAGGGAAGACTATTTGCTATTCTTAAATACTTGAAGACATCTATCTTCTTGGCAGCATAGCTATACATAAGATCTAGGGCCAATGGATTGACATTTGTTAAACCTTTATGTGCATTGATGGCCATTGCTGCCATTGTTGTAATGGTCACAATGGCAATTCTGGAACCCATTCCGTTTCCGAACCATAGATTCATGATTGGGGCAAGGGCAACAATAGGTACCGCGTTCAATGCAACAACTATCATTAACCAGCTTTTCCCCCACCTAGGAAAGGCAGATGCGATTAATGCCCAAATAAATCCTATGGTAGAGCCTATTAGCATTCCTAAAACAGCTTCGGTAAAAGTGTAGCCTGTAAAAGAAAGCAATGTACTAAAATTTTCTATAAACGCCGACAGGATAGCAGTAGGAATCGGCAACTGATAGGTTTTCAGTTGAAAAATACTATGGAACACCTGTAATTCCCACAGAAGAAGGAATACTACGCCCGCACATAATGGAACGAGTATCTTACTAGGGTTTCTTGGTCTGTTTTTCTTTTTATTGACAGTGGTTTCAAGTATAGTTGGCTGGCTGGCAATGTCTCGTTCCGCGGATGGAGCAATCCAAGTATTATTATTTTGTGCAGTCTTTTCCCCCATTACTTATCGCCTCCAGACTTACGGAATTCGGGTTGCCAAGGCGTCACCAATCGTTCGATTAAACTGACGGCAAGATAGCTTAAGATACCGAGGAGTGCGCCAAAAATTACTGTCAACCAAAACATATAATTATGGGAGGGTCCATAGTAAAGATTTCGAAGCATAATCACTCCAAGACCTTTTGAAGCGCCCATTAGCTCTACTAAAATAGCTCCTGTCACGGCTAAGGGAGCTGCGATTTTCAAGCCGCTAAATAGACTTGGGAGACTTTGTGGAAAACGCAGTCTAATGTATACTGTCCAAGGCTTTGCAGCATAGGAGTACATGAGCTCAAGCGCTTGCGGTTCTGCACTGCGCAAGCCTCTTAGACAATTTAAGGCAACAGGAAAAAATGTCATATATGCAGCAATTAAAACCCTGGAAATTTGTTCATCTCGAAAAATGCCATACACGATGGGAGCTAATCCTAAAATTGGAATCATTTGAGATGCAACCGCATAAGGAAATGCAAGCTGTTCCACCCATTTGGATACACTCATTAATACTGCTAAAAGAATCCCGCAAAAAGCACCTAGTACAAAACCTAATATGGCATTAGTCAGGGTAACAGTGCCTTCAGAAAAAAGGGTTCCCGCATACGTTATAAATGTGCTGGCCAGCTCATGAAGGTAAGGCACCTTCGATTGAGCTAGCGGCACCTCCAATTTCACTAGCAACCATGATAGGATCTGCCATATAACCAAAAACCCGAAAATGCAAATAACTGCAGGAGTAAATCGACCGAGAGCTAGTTGCCATTTCATATGCTACACCCCTTCAAAACTATTACGAATATCTGAGATGAGCTGGTAAAACTCCGGGCTATTTCGCATTTCTTCTCTCCTTGGCCTAGGAAGGGTAATTTCAACAACTTTAGAAAGTCGACCTGGGTGTGGGGATAAAACAAATACCCGATCAGAAAGAAATACTGCTTCGGGAATACTATGGGTAACGAAAACAACTGTATTACCCACCTTGCTCCAAATGGATAATAATTCTTCATTTAATCGTTCCCGAGAGAACTCATCCAATGCAGAGAATGGCTCGTCCATTAATAATATCTCCGGTTCAATTGCTAGAGCCCTTGCGATTGCAACGCGCTGTTGCATCCCTCCACTTAGCTGCCAGGGATATTTGTCTTTAAATTTTGCTAAGCCAACCAAATCTAGTAATGTATTTGCCCTGTCTTCTCTTTCCTCTTTACTTAGCCCCATCATTTCTAATGGAAGGGTGATATTCTTTTTTACTTTACGCCAATCATATAAAACCGGACTTTGGAAAACAATGCCATACTTTCTTGCTAATCTAGCTTCCTTCGCCGTTCCACCTGAAACTGTAATACTCCCAGTTGTTGGCTGGATTAAGTCCGCCATAATGCGAAGCAACGTTGTTTTTCCACATCCTGATGGCCCAAGCAAAGAAATAAACTCTCCCTTCTGAATATCAATAGTGACATCCTTAAGCGCCAACACTTCTGATGAATCCGTTTGATAGGACATACTGACATGGTCAATCGTGATTTCTGGTGTATCGATTTTAGTCAATGTCATAAAATCTCCCCATTCGAAGTAAATTTTTGAATATCAAGATTATTTAAGGCAGTTTTCATCACTCTTCATGTAAAGATTATTAACATTATTATATCTCTAGTGAATTTCGGGATACATTAGACAAAGTGTAAAAAATTATCTTGAAAAATTGGATATTTTGCCATTTGAGCAAGTAGACGATATGTAAACTGTAAACTTGCTCCTGAACAATAAAAAAAAAAAAAAAAAAACGCTACATACCTTCTTCTCAAAGGTTTGTAGCGTTTTTCTCATTTTTAAATAAACAGACCAACCAAAGTTGCAGTCAGCATTGATACCATTGTAGCTGCTAGTAGCATTTTTAGTCCATATTTAGAAACAACAGCAGCTTTTTCTCCATTAATCGCTTGAAGGGAACCACTAATAATCCCGATTGAACTGAAATTTGCAAAACTGATTAAGAATACAGAAACAACACCAACTGTTTTTTCCGATAATGAAGGAACATGTTCTACAAATTGAAGCATGGCAACAAATTCATTGGTTGCAATTTTCGTACCCATCGCTTGTCCAGCAACTAGAATTTCGTTGGATGGAACTCCCATGAGCCAAGCAAATGGGGAGAATACATAACCTAATATTTCAGTGAATGATAACCCAATAATCGCATTGAAGCCTGCATCGATTAAAGCCATTAATCCAACATACGCAATTAGCATTGCACCAACAATTAAAGCTACTTTCCCACCATCTAGAGCCCCTATTGAAATCGATTCGAACAACGATTTTGCTGGTGAAGCGTTTTTAATATCCACAACTTCTTTTTCCGATTTATTCCGCTCAGGAGCCATAATAATTCCGATCATCAATGCGGATAAAGCATTTAAAGTCATCGCACCTAAAACGTATTTTGTTGGCAGCATCGTAATATATGAAGCCATAATCGAGGCCGATACAGATCCCATTGAAGAAAGACCAACAACGAACAATTTATTATCGCTCATTTTTTGAATGTGAGATTTAATCGCTAAAAGCCCTTCAGATTGCCCAAAGAATATGTTATTCACTGCATGGAATGTCGTTACACTCGACAAGCCTGTTATTTTTGAAAGGAAACCACCTACATATTTAATAATAAGCGGTAAGATTCTTAGATAAGTTAGAACAGATAGCAACATAGAAGTGAAGATAATAATAAGTAAAACGTTTACAAAGAAGACCGAATTCCCTTGAGGTACCCATCCCCCTATTACAAAGTCAACACCTTCTCGTCCAATATCAATTACCTTTGAAAATCCATTCCCGATTGCCTCTATTACCGTAAGTCCAATCGTTGTCTTGAACATGATGATTGTTAGGATTACTTGCATTACTAGCATTATCCCGACTGCTTTGTAGTCTATAGCTTTCTTGTCATTACTCAACAAGTACGCTAGCCCAAGAACTACAGCTAACCCTAAAATACCGATTAAAATTGACATTATTTCTCTACCTCAATTGTTATAGATTCAGTGCCTAAAACACTCTAGTTAAGTTACTATTCATCTATTAATTTCCATTTAATTTTCAAGATAGATCTTTTTAAACTTCCTGTAACAAATGAAAAATAATTAATGTATATCGAAAAATTTTATACCACTACTACCACATAGTCAAATAGTTATTAGATTAATAGACTGAAGAACTAATATTCTTAAAATACCCAAAGTTTAGTATAGTTAGTATTATGAGGTTTTATAACCGATTACACTTTTTTCAAAATTAACTACAAG
>DAMDNS010000079.1:0-8787 GCA_032083605.1 Ureibacillus sp. | reverse complement strand
CTATTAGGCTTCCAGAGGTTAGTTCTACCCCTAGTGCATACATATCAGTTGCGCGGATGTCTAATTGCAGCATAGGGTCGTTCGTTGCTGCTACGCGGCTTATTAAAGGGAGCTGGAACTGTTTTTTATGCTCGGATAAGTATGCTTGTCCGTTTTTTGTCATGCCTAGTAATCGAATATAGGATGGTTTGGCTGAGCTGTGTAGCTGTTCCTTTGTAATCCCGGTATAAATATGCGTGACCATTCGTTGGAGTCTTGTCCAGGTATAGCGTTTGGATTTGATTTGATTCATAAATTGACTAAAGGATCCGCTTTTTTTGGCAGCTTTGATTAAAGCGAATTCAATTCCCTCGCTTACATCCGCAAAACGAGTTAATTGTTCTGGGGTATTTCGTAAAATGGCAAAGCGTAAATATGGCCAAAATGTTTCCCAGTTTATAAATGACTTGTATTGACTCTGCCAATCTTCCAGCAGCATGTAAGTCTCGCGTGGTACGAATTGATTTATTTCCTCTAAAGCTTCCTCCACGAAGATGGCCTTTCGTATGCCTGTTGCACTTGCGATGGTCGACTCCGTATTAATATCATCGTGAAACCCTGCCTGAATGCGCGGAATAGTCATTGGCTCTATGCTCAATTTTAAGCGTTTGGCTGCTTCGATATAGTGGTAGCCTAGAATATTATTTGGCTGGGATAAATCAATCGTTGGATTCCCTTCATTTTGACGAAGTTCTTCGTATGCCTTGAATAAACTTTGGGGATAACTAATCCCAGTTGCAACATATTGTTTAATAAGCGCATTATATTGCTCTTCATGCTGTTTTAATAAATTAAATGTGTTTAAAAAGGGGGCAATGGAGCCTTCTTCACTTCCGAAAGCAAAATTGGTGCATCCTATGGCCTCTAGTAGCTGTATCGCACCTTCTGCAAACAAAGTAGCATGTCCGGTACAGAACACATATGGAAGCTCGATAACAAGATCTACACCGTTATTTAAAGCCATCCTGGTACGGTGCCATTTATCTACAAGAGCGGGCTCGCCACGCTGCAAAAAATGGCCACTCATCACAGCGATAACCACATCGGCATTTGATTTACTTTTTGATTGACTTATATGATGAAAATGTCCATTATGAAATGGATTATACTCAACTACCACACCAACAGCTTTCATTGTGTTACACTCCTAAGCGGGAAGATTTTCAGTAGATAGTTTGCTAAAAATTAATAGAAATGAGACATAAATAAAGTTTTTATTTTGAAAATCTCATTTTCACTATCAAGTTTTCTTTCTTTATTTACGGATAATAAATTATAAAACATTCTTATCCGCATTAGTGCAACTATAGCTTATCGCTAAAAGGCTTTGCAATAAGCCAAGTTTTCTAATAAAATTATATTACTCAATTTGTATAGTGACAAGAAAATATCTTGACATCTAAAAATACACATTATATAATCAACATTGTTGTCTCGAGGTGATTAGTGAATGAAATGGTCAATTCATCAATTATCGAAGTATCGCCAAAATGGGATGCCGATTGATGCAGAAGTACAATTGGATGATGTAATGAAGCGAAACAATGAAATTCGTCATATTTCACCCGTTCATGTAAAAGGACACTGTACTTTCGGTGCATCGCAAATGACATGTCAATTTACGATGACAGCTACATTAACTCTTCCATGTTCTAGAACATGGGAAGATGTTGAATATCCGATTGAAGTCGATGCAGTTGAAATTTTCAGCTGGATAGATCCTGAACATCGTGGTAATGACGATGAAGATATACACTATATTGATGGTGAAGTTATCGACTTAAAACCAGTTTTAGAGGAACTTGTACTACTGGAAGTGCCTATGCAAGTATTTAAAGAGGACACTGAAGGGAAAGTGCAGGGAGGCAAAAACTGGAGTTATTCAACTGAAGAAGATGTGGCTCGTCAAAAGGAAAATGACGAATCAAAAGTGGATCCAAGACTGGCTGATTTAGCTAAGTTTTTTGATCAAACAGATGAATAGATAATCTGTAAGGAGGTGCCAATAATGGCTGTACCATTTAGAAGAACTTCTAAAACTGCAAAAAGAAAGCGTCGTACGCATTTCAAATTATCTGTACCTGGTATGGTAGCATGCCCAAACTGTGGTGAAGCTACTTTATCTCACCACGTATGTAAAGCTTGTGGTCACTACAAAGGTAAAGAAGTAGTTAGTAAATAATTCAGTATTTACTAAGTAATAAGGCTATTAGAGAGGCCATGGCTCTCTAGTAGCCTTTTTTTCATTCTAAAACTTTCTTTGAGTTTTTGTAGATAGCCTCTTAAGAAAATATATCGATTTTCGGCAAGGTGGCGATACAGTGTGAATTCAAATAATCCATGCAAGATCTTCCTATCCTGATACCTCGTTCGCTCCCCTTGTAAAATCCAAATCGCTCCTTTACTATTTAAACAAGAAAGATTTTTTTCCATAAGTAACCATGAAGGGGATGAAGTGAATGGCTTACAAAATAGAAGATCATGAGGGGATTATCACTTTTACCATTGATCGTGCAGAGAAGAGAAATGCGGTAAATGATGAAGTGATGGAGGGTTTAAAAAAGGTTATTACATATGTAAATGAGCACAAAAATGTGCGAGCTTTAGTTGTTACTGGCAGTGGAGAGCAAGCTTTTTGCTCGGGGGGAGATTTATCTGAATTTCATAGCTTAAAAACTGAGGAACAGGCTTTTGGCATGCTAAGCAAGATGGGGAATATCTTGTACGATTTAGCCACGTTGCGAGTTCCGACAATTGCCCTGATAAATGGGGCTGCTGTTGGAGGGGGCTGTGAAATTGCAACTGCATGCGATTTCCGTTTAGTAGCAGATCACGCGAAATGTGGATTTATACAAGGAACCTTATCCATTACAACGGGCTGGGGAGGCGGAACCTACCTATTGGAGAGAGGATTGCGTTATGATCAGGCGTTAAAAATGCTTATAGACGCGGAGAAATATAATGCAGAAATGCTCTATGAAATTGGTTGGGCAACGCGTATCTTCGGAGGCTCTAAAGAACAAGCCCTGGAAGAATTTATTGCACAAATAAGAATAATTCACCCTGAAGTTCATCAAGCATATAAAAAGATAGAAATTCGAAAATGGCAAGAGAGAAATGTCTACGAACGGATGCTGGAAGAGATTCGTTTGTGTGCAAAACTATGGGAAAGTGATGCTCATAACGAAGCGGTAAATCGTTTTTTAAATAAATCGAAATAAAAATGCACCAACCTATGTAGTGGAGGGGATATCAAATCCCTCTGTTCGGTCAAAAAGTGGTAGAAGGAAATTTAATACGATTTATCCTTTTTCTATTGTTTGTTATTCTATTTAATCTATTTACATGCATATAGTAGTAAAAAATGCGAGGTGATAGATATGGATGGAAAAAGACGTAAAGATCAATGGACGGCAGATGATGATGAAAAATTAGCTGAAATCGTCATCCAGGCAGTTCAAAATGGCAAAACACAGCTTGAAGCTTTTGCCGAAGCTGCAAGTGTATTAAATCGTACAAAACAAGCATGTGGCTTCCGCTGGAATAAAACGCTTAGGCAGCAATATGGCCAGATGTTAAATAGTGTACGAAAACGTCCAAAGCAATTAATGCGTAGCCATTTAAAACTAGCACTGAATAGTTTTGATGAATTAACAGAAGCGTATAACGAGCTAGAAATTCGATATCGAGAATTACAATCGGAACACGAAAAAATTCTTAAATGGTTGCAGCAGGGCTCGAGTTTTATTGAGCATCAGAAATAAAGATTAGAAAAACTAGCTTATCACTATGTAGAACAAGGATGATTGAATTTCATTAATCAATATTTTTTTCGTGACATTTTGAGGGAATACTGAAAAATGGGAATGCTTATATTTGTTACATTTAGCAAGGAATTGCATCAATGTATTCAGGGTCGCCTAAATGACTAAAAGTAACTGATTCCCTGATTTACTTTCATACAAATGGGCGGCACAAAAATGCATTTATATTTAGATGTGTTCGGTTATATTGGCATATTATTTTTATCCGGCTGATTGAATTTTTTGTTCTTATACTTAAAAATGTGCCGAAAAGACTTTCAACAAATTTTGTTTAACATATCGTAAATACTTGATGTATCCATTATAATTAAATAAAACATAACAAGGTCTGCCAATAGGTAGGCCTTTAATTTTCGTTATGCGTTTGGTATATTTTACTAACTGGACGACTTGAATAATTCCTTTGTCGTGATAATTAGAGGCGAAGAGCCAGTGATAAGAAGGTGATTTGATGGAGATCGTTGTGATTGGTGCCGGCTCTGTAGGGATGCTGATGGCTAGCTTTTTGGCGGAATACAATGATAGAGTTACTTTGGTCCCTCATAGAGAAAAACAGGCAAGGAAGCTTGAGCAAAATGGACTTATGCGAAAAAATTTGGATGGTACTACTACTAAAGCTAAAATCAATATAAGCACGGACCTCTCGAATCTATCAAAGGATTCATTAATTATTATTGCGGTCAAGTATGGACAACTAAAAGAGGTTTATGAGATTTTGCGCAAATTGGATTCTACTATTCCACTCCTTTTCCTACAAAACGGTTTAGCACACTTAGAGGAATCGAACACCTTACCTCAACGATCGATTGCTTTTGGTTCATGCCAATTTGGTGCGCAACGTGAAAGTGAAATAATAGTCCATCATCGTGGACAAGGCATCCTTAAAATTGCAGTTGAAAAAGGAGATGCCCGTCCCTTTAATCTCTTTTCAAAAAGCCCAAATCCTTTATTTCAAGTTGCATATGTAGAAAGTGCAGAGAAAATGTTATTCGAAAAGGCTTTATTAAATTGTTTTATTAATCCACTAACGGCTATCTTACAGATTACGAATGGAGCGCTAGTTGAAGATTACCAAGCCCATTTGCTATTGAAAAATTTATATAAAGAGTTAATGTCGGCTTTCCCGGAAGAAGTTTCGCAGGTGTCTTTTACGGATGTGGAAAATTTATGTAGAAGAACGGCTTCTAATACATCCTCGATGTTGGGGGATATTTTAAGCGGCAGGCCGACAGAAATTGAAACGATTGTCGGAGCTGTCTTAAAAAGAGCGGAGCAAAGAGGCAAAAAGCTGCCGATGTTAGAAACCTTGTATTTAATAGTTTTGGCCAAGGAAGGAAGCGGTGAGAAAATGTGAAAATAGTAATCCAGTATTTATTGAGCATTATTATCTTTTTCCCTATTATTCTATTTTTCATTACATATTTTATAATTCGCAAACGGAAAAAAAGTAAGGTAAAAGCATTTGGGATTGCAAGTGATCTAACTACCCTGGTGTTGTTTTTCTCGGTACCTCTCTCCATTTCGAGTTTGTGGGAAAAGAATTATAATGTGGTCGTATTTATTATTGCCCTTATTATAGCGATTGTTTTTACATACATAGATTGGCGTACGAAAAAGGAAATTGAAATTCTGCGGTTATTAAAGAAAGTATGGAGATTATACTTCATTCTATTAACCATGGCATTTCTGGTTATCTGGATAGTTGGTTTGATACAAAGTATCATTGAATATGCGTTTTAGCTGATTTAAGCATTTTCTTTTGAAGTAGAAGTTCGATACTTTACAATAAGGAATGTGATAAAATTTGCAGATTAGATAGAAATTAGAACAAGGTTGAAAACTGTTCGAAGAGTAGAGGAGATTTTTTATGAGACTGGAGCATGTTGAATTACCAGTTAACAATAAATTGCTGGCTGATTACTGGTCAGGTAGTGAAAAATTGCGTTCATTTTTTGAATATGAGTATCAAAATGAAGCATTTAAGGATCGCTTTAACTACCTGAAATCAAAGCATTACTACAATAAAGAGTTAAGTGCTGTTATTGGTCGATTTATGGAGCCCTTTGGCATTTCTGAAAAAGTGGAAGAGCATTTAGAGGCTTTGGCAAATGGATCGTTTGCTGTAGTTGGCGGCCAGCAAGCTGGGATTTTAACTGGTCCATTATATTCTGTTCACAAAGCCATTTCAGTTATTTTGTTGGCTAAGGAGCAAAGCGAGAAATTAGGAGAAAAAATAGTTCCTATTTTTTGGATTGCCGGGGAAGATCATGATTTGGATGAAATCAATCATACCTATACAATTGTCAATGGAGCGCTAAAGAAGCGAGTATATAGTGAACGCTCTAAGCTGAAGACAATGGCTTCCACGACAAACATTCAAAAAGAACGATTAAGCAAGTTAATCGGCACAATTTTCAAGGATTATGGTGAAACTGAATTTACTCAAGAGCTTTATAGCGTCTGTTTAACTCAGTTGGAGCAAAGTCAAACCTTCACGGAATTTTTTGCCCGTTTAATGAATGAATTGTTCAAAACACAAGGCTTGTTGATGATTGACGCAGCAAACCCTCTTTTCCGCAAGCTTGAATCGGATTACTTTGTAAAAATGATTGAGTTAAACGAACAAATTGCGAAGGTAGTTGTTGAAAAGGAACAGGCTTTAAATGAAGCAGGGTATGGAACACCAATCCTTGCGAAAATGGAAAGCGCAAACCTATTTTATGTTGAGGGTGGAGAACGTTTTCTACTGGAGCGGAATGGAGAGATCTATCAGGACTCCAGTAAGTTTATTACACTGACTAGTGAACAGCTCCTGGAGGTTGCCAAAAATAATCCTGAGAAACTGAGCAATAATGTTGTTACAAGACCTCTTATGCAGGAAATGACAATCCCGGTATTAGCCTTTGTTGGTGGTCCTGGTGAGTTGGCATATTGGGCTACATTAAAGGATGCCTTCACTGTTCTAGATTTACAAATGCCGATTTTAGCGCCAAGATTGAATATTACACTTGTAGAACGCAAAATTGACCAGCTCTTATCGACATATGAATTATCAATCGTTGATATTGTAAAAGGCAAAGGTCAAGTCTTGAAAAACGAGTACATTGATAGTGTTCAGGATAAGGAAGCGAAAAAGCAAATTGAGGCTTTAAATGAGATGGTCCAGGAGCAATATGCGAAAATTGGAGCGCATTTAAAAACGCAAAATCTAGAATTGCAGGCTGTAGTAGAAAAGAATATGAAATATCATCAAATGCAGTTTGATTATCTAAGCAAAAAAATCGAGCAGCAGGTATTTGTAAAGCACGATAAAACAATTCGTCAATTTGATATGATGCAGCTTGAAATTTATCCGAATGATAGTCTTCAAGAAAGGATTTATAATCCCTTCCAATATATGAATCTTTATGGAACAACGCTTATAGAGGATTTATGTGCACTTCCACTGGAAATTGCGAATAAGCATTATGTAATCCGTCTGTAATAATTGTATAACGACCTTAATGTTTTTATGTAAATATACCTAATGTGCTGATGGAAGCCCGGTATATAGAGCTTTCGGTGCAGAAAAAGAAGTCGTCTCATAAAAGAGACGACTTCTTTTTTGTGCCAAATTTCTCATGACAACAAGTGTAGAAAAGTACTATATACACAATTTGTAAAAAGTAGTTAACAATCTCTTTAAAAATGTGGAGGAAAGTGGGGGAATGTGGTACATTATTTACTAAAGTGGGGTGAGTAGCATGTTCATGGGAGAATATCAACATTCCGTTGATGCAAAAGGACGCCTGATTGTACCTTCTAAATTTCGTGAAGACTTAGGGAACACTTTTGTTATTACGCGCGGACTTGATAACTGTCTTTTTGGATATCCTATGGATGAATGGCGAAAACTCGAAGAAAAACTAAAAGAACTACCAATGACCAAAAAAGATGCCCGTGCATTTGCAAGGTTCTTCTTTTCTGGGGCTACTGAAGTTGAAATAGATAAACAAGGAAGAATTAATATCCCCTCGACACTCGCAACTTACGCAAAGATTGAAAAAGAATGTGTAGTTTTAGGTGTCTCAAGCAAGATTGAAATTTGGGCTAAAGAAGCTTGGGAATCTTATTTCAACGAAGCAGAGGATTCATTTAATGAAATAGCAGAAAATTTAATTGGCTTTGACTTCTAGAAAAGTTGCGCGCCAAGAAGGAGTAATGGTTAATGTTCGATCACACAACCGTATTATTAAAAGAAACTGTTGATGGACTGAACATCAATCCACAAGGAATTTATGTGGATTGTACATTAGGTGGCGCTGGGCATAGCGAATACTTAGTACAGCAATTATCATCAGAAGGTCGATTAATTTGTTTCGACCAAGATACGACAGCAATAGAAAATGCAAAAGTACGATTAGCGGAGTATTTAGATCGAGTGATTTTTGTACATTCGAATTTCCGTTATGTAAAAGAAGAACTAGAAAAACTTAATATTAATAAAATTGATGGAATTCTATATGACTTAGGTGTTTCTTCCCCACAATTAGATACACCAGAGCGCGGATTCAGTTATCATCATGATGCTCCTTTAGATATGCGTATGGACCAAACGGCAGCGCTTTCAGCTTTCCATGTAGTTAATGAATGGCCATACGAAGATTTAGTGCGTATTTTCTTCCGGTATGGAGAAGAAAAATTCTCGAAGCAAGTTGCTCGAAAAATCGAAGAAGCTAGAAAAACTGCTCCGATTGAAACAACAGGTCAGCTGGTAGAGCTGATTAAAGAAGGAATCCCTGCTCCTGCAAGAAGAAAAGGCGGTCACCCGGCAAAAAGAGTGTTCCAAGCAATTCGAATTGCAGTTAATGATGAGCTGGGGGCAGCAGAAGATTCATTAGTGGATGCTATTGAATTATTGAAAATTGGTGGGCGCATCAGCGTG
>DAMDNS010000078.1:0-8790 GCA_032083605.1 Ureibacillus sp. | reverse complement strand
GTTTAATTATTTAAAAGTTTGTATTGTTCAATTACTAAAATAAGGACTGAGTTTTCATGAAATATTCAAAATCCACTATGCTAAAATTAGTCAACGAAGAACGTGCACTTCACGACGAATTAAAGAGAATTAAAAGTGAAATGGGTCTGGAGAAGAATTTAGCTTTAAAAGCTTTATATCATTCATCGGTAGCTGATGGTGGCCGTTATCAAGTACGTTACCAGGAACTGGATCGCTAATTTAAGTGAAAAGCTTGGAGGTGTGAAAGCCTTCAAGCATTTTTACTATCTAAATATCACCTAAGAAAGAGTAATTCCCGCAACAATTTTTAACTTGGGGTTATTGACAGATAAAAACATAAAATTTATTATTTATATAAGTTTACTATGAATTGAGAGCTGACTAGAAAAACTAGAGGCCCCAATAGCTGAGTGTTTAATCATTAGGTTATTGGGGTCTTTTTAAATTTGCTTAAAAAGACAGAAAAATCATTATTTTATTAAAAACATAGTTGACCAATAAGAATTGTTGTGTTTATATTAAAGTATTATTTTGTGCTACGTAGGGGGTTCATAATGGGGAAAGTATATATCGTTGGAGCTGGACCAGGAAGTGTAGATTTGATTACAGTTAAGGGTTTAAAGTGTATCCAACAAGCAGATGTAATTCTTTACGATCGGCTAGTAAATAAAGAACTTCTAGAATATGCAAAACCTAATGCGGAGCTTGTATTTGTTGGGAAGCTGCCTAAATTGCATGGAGTGATTCAAGATCGAATTCATAGATTACTAGTGGAACATGCAAGCCAAGGAAAAATTGTCACTCGCTTAAAAGGTGGAGATCCTTTTGTTTTTGGTCGTGGTGCTGAAGAAGCGGAAGTTTTAGTCGAAGCGGGAATCCCTTTTGAAATTGTTCCGGGGATTACTTCGGGTGTTGCCGCACCGGCATATGCAGGAATACCAGTGACTCACCGTGATTTGGGTTCTAGTTTTGCCCTTGTAACAGGGCATATGCGTGAAGGCAAGGATGATTCTATCAACTGGAAGGGCTTGGCTGAATCAGTTGATACGCTAGCTATTTATATGGGAGTAGGAAACCTGCCCTATATTACAGAGCAGCTTATGAAATACAATCGAAATCCCAAGACGCCTGTTGCGCTGATCCATTGGGGCACAACGGAGCATCAGAAAACGATTACGGGTACATTAGATACTATTGTAGACATAGCAAAAAATGAAGAAATTCAAAATCCAAGTATGATTCTTGTTGGCGAAGTAGTTAAAATGCGCGAGAAAATTGCTTGGTTTGAAAATACAAAAGAGACTTTACAAGAAGTATTAGTTTAAAAGAAAGAAGGGGAAAGAATGGAAGCTGTATTATATGTTGCACATGGGAGCCGTGTGAAAGCCGGTGTAGAAGAAGCGAAGCAATTTATCGAAACAGTAAAACCACAGATTAATGTGGAGATTCAGGAAATTTGCTTCTTGGAGCTGGCTGCCCCGTCGATTGTTGAAGGTGTTTCTGCATGTGTTGAAAAAGGTGCGACAGAAATTGCCATCATTCCTATTCTTTTATTAACAGCAAATCATGCAAAACAGGATATTCCCCTTGAGATTGAAAAGGCACAAAAACTTTATCCGAATGTTACATTCACTTTTGGTAAACCCTTTGGTATTCATAGAAAATTAATTGATAGTTTACAAGAGCGAGTGCAGCAAAAGAGCACAAAGCAAAATGAGGAAATTGAGGTTTTACTAATTGGACGCGGTAGTAGTGATGAAAGCGTTCAATACGATTTTCAACAAATTGCAGATACCCTAAAACACACATATAACTATGCAAAAGTTGATATTTGTTTCTTATACGGGAATGGCCCTTCATTTGAAAATGCGTTAGAGCAGTTGCAAAGCAATCGGGAGAAACCGGTTTATGTTGTTCCGTATATTTTGTTTACTGGTCTTTTGAAAATTGGAATCCAAAAGAAAATGGCAGGACTTGGATTTGCAGATGATGAGGTAGTACTTTGTGAATGTTTAGGATACGACGAAAACGTACGTCAGGTGTTAATAGAGCGAGTAGAAGAAACGTTATATTCGTATAGGGAGAGTGTTCCAAATGGATAAAAAGCAAGAAAATTTCGAACAGGCAGTAGAAAATCTTAAAAAAATGATGAGTACGATGAAATATGGGTCAATTACCTTAATTGTCCAGGACAACATCATTGTACAAATCGAAAAGAATGAAAAAATTCGATTAAAATAATTTAGGCGAAGAGGTGTGTATGAAGTGAAGTTAGAAGTAACAAATAGCCCTTTTAATGAACAACAAGTCCAGCAACTAAATGAAGTTTTTGCAACATTAACACAAAACCAAAAAATTTGGTTAACAGGTTATTTAAGTGCAACAGCTTCCATTGGAGCACAGGTTACAGATGCACCAACTGTTAACGTTCAGCCATCAACTAATGTTGTGGCGCTGCCTTCAGCTGCTCAAACGAAAACAGCAAAGCATATTACGATTCTGTATGCTTCTCAAACGGGCAATGCTGGCGGGCTAGCTAAAAAATATGGGGAACAGCTAGAAAAAGCAGGGTTTGAAGTAAATGTTGCTTCAATGAGTGATTTTAAAACGAATGCTTTAAAGAAATTAGACCACTTACTTGTAATCGCAAGTACGCATGGTGAAGGGGAGCCGCCAGATAACGCAATTTCCTTCCACAGCTTTTTATATGGAAAACGAGCTCCGAAATTAGACCATGTGAAATTTGCCGTTCTTTCATTAGGCGATAGTTCCTATGAATTCTTCTGCAAAACAGGTCAAGATTTTGATGAGCAATTAGAGAAGCTAGGTGCCCAAAGATTAGTAGATCGAGTTGATTGTGATCTTGATTATGATGAACCGGCTGCAAAATGGTTCGACACTGTAAAATTAAAGCTGCAAGAGGGTGAAGTAAGCGAACAAACGATTCAGGAAGCTGCACCGACTGTTTTGGAGGCTTCAGTTGAATACACTCGCAAAAATCCATTTAAGGCTGAAATCTTAGAGAAAATTAACTTAAATGCACAAGGTTCTAATAAAGAAACAATCCATTTAGAATTGTCATTAGAAAACTCAGGGATTACATTTGAGCCGGGAGACAGCTTAGCAATTTATCCGACGAACAGTGAAAACCTTGTGGATGCATTGATTGCTGCTTTAGGGTTTGATGCTGACAAATCGGTTACTGTCGATGATCAAACTGTTACATTGAAAGAAGCTTTAACGGATTTACTAGAAATTACGGTACTTTCAAAGCCGGTTATGCAAAAAATTGGTGAATTTACGTTAAATGAAGAATTCCATGCTTTACTGAATGAACGAGAAGCATTTAAAAGCTTTACACATGGCCGTGACTTATTGGATGTTGTCGAAAAATTCGCACCATTCAGCTGGAATGAACAAAGCTTCGTAAGTGTTCTGAGAAAACTTCCGGCAAGACAATACTCAATTTCCAGTAGTCTAGCAGCTTATCCTGAAGAAGTTCATCTTACAATTGGGGCTGTACGCTATGAAGTAGATGGCCGTGAACGCCTTGGAGTTTGCTCGACACAGGTTGCCGACAATTTAGAAATTGGAGATAGTGTAAGAGTTTATGTACAGAAGAATCCAAACTTTAGATTACCGGCTGACGATAAGCCAATCATTATGGTTGGACCTGGTACAGGTGTTGCACCATTCCGTTCCTTTATTCAAGAGCGTGAAGAGCGCGGTGCAGAAGGCAAGAGCTGGTTGTTCTTCGGAGATCAGCATTTTGTAACAGACTTTTTATACCAAACTGAGTGGCAGAGCTGGCTGAAATCTGGTGTCCTAACAAAACTAAATGTTGCCTTCTCTCGTGACCAAGAAGAAAAAGTATATGTCCAACATAAAATGCAACAGCATGCAGCTGAAATTTATGAATGGCTGGAACAAGGAGCTCATCTTTTCGTATGTGGAGATAAAGATCATATGGCAGCCGACGTACAGAATACTTTGCTACATATTATTGCAGAACAAGGAAACAAATCAGAAGAAGAAGCAAAACAATATCTTGAAGATCTACGCAAAGAAAAACGCTATCAACGAGATGTATATTAAGGGGGAAGTACGGATGGTACAAAAAATTGTATTACCACCTCAAGAAGGTAAACCAAGTGATGTTGAAGAGATAAAAGCAGAAAGTAACTACTTGCGTGGTTCCCTTGTTGAATCGATGGAGGAGGAACTAAGCGCAGGGATCTCGGATTGGGATAACCGCTTAATGAAATTCCATGGCAGTTATCTACAAGACGACCGTGATGTCCGCTTAGAACGCGAGAAAAAGAAATTAGAGCCTGCATATCAATTCATGGTTCGTGTACGTATGCCAGGTGGTGTAGCTACCTCTGAACAATGGCTTAAAATGGATGAATTAGCTGAGAAATATGGTAATCAGTCCTTTAAAATCACGACACGCCAAACGATTCAATTCCATGGAATTTTAAAATGGAATATGAAAAAGCATATGCAAGAGCTGAACGGTGTTTTATTTGATACGATTGCGGCTTGTGGTGATGTTAACCGTAATGTAATGTGCAATGCCAATCCATACCAATCTGAAATCCATCAGGAAATTTTTGAAATATCATCAAAAATTAGTGAGCATCTATTGCCTCGCACAAATGCTTATTATGAGATTTGGCTGGATAAGGAAAAAGTGGTGGACACTCAGGAAGAGCAAGAACCAATTTATGGCTCACTATATCTGCCGCGTAAATTTAAAATTGGAATTGCAGTCCCGCCAGCAAACGATGTGGACGTTTTCTCTCAAGATATCGGTCTAATCGCAGTATTAGAAAACGATGAACTAGTTGGCTTTAACGTAGCAATTGGCGGCGGTATGGGGATGACTCATGGGGATACTGCAACATATCCTCAGCTAAGCCGTTTAATCGGATATGTACCAAAGGATAAAGTGGTGGACGTATGCGAGAAAATCATGACAGTTCAACGTGACTATGGGGATCGTTCCGTACGTAAATATGCCCGCTTCAAATATACAGTAGATCGTTTAGGTCTTGATACTGTTAAAGAAGAAATCGAGTCTCGTCTCGGTTTTACATTTGAAGAAGTGAAGCCATTTAATTTCGATCATACTGGTGACCGTTATGGGTGGATTAAAGGCGAGGATGGGAAATATCATTTCACGCTGTTTATTCAAAATGGTCGTGTGAAAGACTTTGATAACTATCCACTAAAAACGGCATTGCGTGAGATCGCTCAAGTTCATAAAGGAGAGTTCCGTTTCACTGGGAACCAAAACGTTGTCATTGCCAATGTTGGCGCTCGAGCTAAAAAAGCAATCGATGCAATTATAGAAAAATATCAATTAACGGAAAGCGATAATTATTCTGCATTGCGCCGCAACTCGATTGCTTGTGTAGCATTACCAACTTGTGGTTTGGCAATGGCTGAATCAGAACGCTACTTGCCTTCATTGATCGAGAAAATCGAAGAAATCCTAGATGACAATGGATTGCGTGATCAAGATATCACAATTCGTATGTCTGGCTGTCCAAACGGGTGCTCTCGTGCAGCAATGGGCGAGATTGGCTTTATCGGTAAAGGGCCAGGGAAATACAATTTTTATCTAGGTGCCAGCCATACGGGTTCTCGATTAAATAAAATCTATAAAGAGAATATTGGAGAAGCAGAGATTTTATCAACACTGCGTCCAATTATTGAACACTATGCAAAAGAACGTCTGGACAACGAATATTTCGGGGATTTCGTAATCCGTGCTGGCTACGTTGAAGCAGTTACTGATGGACGTCATTTCCATAATCAAGCTTAATAGTCTATGATAAAGGTTGTATTTCGGTACAGCCTTTATTTATTGTTTGTAAAAGCTTTCGTAGAACATGAAATCTTTTTTTATAGCGTTTTGGTTATAGGGATGGCAGGAGGGAAACAAATGTATCCGATTATGTTGAAATTACAAGATAAACAAGTGCTGATTGTGGGTGGCGGGAAAGTGGCCACACAAAAAATAAAAATGCTGTTGGGACAAGATGCGCAAGTCAAAGTTGTAAGCCCAACCTTAACAGACACATTACATACATATGCTTTAGAGAATAAGATTCAGTGGATAAAGAGAGAGTTTGAACAAAACGATACAAAGGATGCATTTGTCGTGATTGCTGCGACCAATGATTCGAATGTAAATGCTTTGGTTCGTGAGAGCTGCATAGAAAGCCAGCTGGTTAATGTTGTGGATTCGCCAGAAAATAGTGATTTTTATAATATGGCTTTTTTAGATCGAGGAAGGTTAAAGGTTGCCATTTCCACTGAAGGGGCAAGCCCTCTGTTGGCTAAGCAAATCAAGCAAGATCTAAATGATTTTTTTGACAATGGCTACGAAGACTATTTGAGTTTTTTGTTAACCGCTCGTGAAAGAATAAAGGTAACAATATCTGATGAAGAGCAGAAATATACATTGCTTCAGGAATTATTGGACGAGAAGTATCGTAAGAATGAAGAAGATCGAGAGAAGTTTCTTTCAAGTATCTGATAGACGGAGAGGCTAATCCCGTTTCACCGCGTTGATGATAACGTGGTACGGGGAGAAATGGATCTTACAATGAGTTTCATCTCCACGAAGAAACGCGTATGGATAAATGGCATAATAAAAAGAGCAACTGACTATAGCGATTTTAAAATGCTATAGCCAGTCACTCTTACTCATTACTTGATAGGTTTTATTCCATCGCACCAGCGCTCATGCCGGCAATGCGTCCTGTTACAAGGGCGCTTGTGATGTTGTAGCCGCCAGTGTAGCCGTGGATATCCAGGATTTCACCGCAGAAAAATAGGCCAGTCTTCATTTTGGAAGCCATTGTTTTGGGTTCGATTTCCTTCACTGATATCCCTCCGCCTGTCACAAAGGCTTTTTCGAGTGGCAGGGTGCCATGGACATCCATAGTGAAGCTCACCAATTCGCGAGCCAATAGACGGATTTTTTCCTGGGAAGTTTCTGCTGCTGTTATAGAAGGGTCAATTCCGGCACGCTCCATTAAAAATAGCAGCCATCTTTCGGAAGCTACGGATTTCCATACGTTTTTCAATGCTTTCTTCGGGTCTTCTTTCAAAAGCTTGTTTAAAAATTGAAGGCAAGTTTCTTCGTTTAAATCCATTAATGTTTGAATTCGAAGCTGAACGGGAGCACCGCCATTTTTTTTGCGCTCTTTTACGATGAATTGACTGCAGCGTAAAACGGCAGGGCCACTTACACCGAAATGCGTAAAGAGCATGTCCATTTGATGCGTGACGATTGCTTTGCCTTTTTTGTTTAGCACGGATACGCCGACATCTCGTAAAGCAAGTCCTTGTAATTCTCGAGATTGAATAAAAGGCTCATTCGATTTAACCGGTACTTCTGTTGGATAGAGCTCGGTTACTGTATGGCCAGCACGCTCTGCCCATGGATAGCCATCACCAGTAGAACCTGTTTGAGGGACTGCTTTTCCGCCAACAGCAACAACCACTGCTTTGGCTAAAAGCTCTGTGCCGTCCGTCAAACGGACACCCAAGATTCTTTCATCGTTCATTAATAACTTGGCAACAGCTGTTTGAAGGCGGATGTCCACTTGAAGTCGATTTAATTCTTTTATTAATGCATCGACTACATCGGTAGCTTTATTGGAAACAGGGAACATACGCCCGTGGTCTTCCTCTTTTAGAGCTACACCAAGCCCTTCAAAGAATTCGATTATATTTTCATTGTTATAAACGGTAAATGGGCTATATAAAAAACGTCCATTCCCGGGAATATGCTTAATGATTTCATCGACGGATAACCGATTTGTGACATTACAACGGCCACCACCAGAAATGGCTAATTTTTTTCCGAGTTTATTTCCTTTTTCGATTAAGACTACTTTTTTCTTTTGTTCTGCAGCTGCGATTGCTGCCATTAATCCGGATGGACCTCCACCAATTACAATAACATCGATCATTTTTTGTCTCACTTTCTAAATGGTTCACTAATATTTTTAACTTATAGTCGTAACTACTCTCCACATTATACATAATTATGAAGAAACTATTTGAGTTAATCGACTTTCACATGTAAACTAACATGTAGATTGTTTTCGAAACAATATTTGTTTGAAATCGTCGACTATTTCGGTCGGCTTTTATTTTTCTGATAAGAAAGTACAAAACCTACTAATCCGCACCGCAAAAGTGCAACTAAGGCTAATCGATAAAAATTGGTGATTAGCCTAGGTATATAATCTGATTATTGATTATTATACGCTTGTTTAAAATTAATTTTATCTAATTCAGTAATTCTATAAAATCTATTTTTTAATACATATTTCATAAAGATTGGGATGTTTTTATGTCGTCATTAATGAAAGGAACGGCGATATTAACAATTGGTTTGTTTCTATCGAAGGTTCTAGGGTTGATTTATGTTTTCCCTTTTTATTCAATTGTGGGGAAAGATAATGTTGGATTATACCAATATGCTTATATTCCGTACAACATTATGCTATCTGTTGCGATTTCGGGATTGCCTCTTGGTGTTTCAAAATTTGTATCTAAATATAATTCCATTAATGACTATGAGGCAGGAAGGAAGCTTTTTAAATCAGGAATTCTTGTAATGGCCATTACAGGTGTTATATCATTTATCATTTTAAATTTATTGGCTACACCTATAGCGAATGTTGTTATTAAAGATGAAGAACAAATCTATACTGTTGATCAAATTGCTTCTGCCATTCGATG
>DAMDNS010000077.1:0-8816 GCA_032083605.1 Ureibacillus sp. | reverse complement strand
TTTTTTCTTTTCATTTCATATAGGTAATCATACAATAGAATTATAGAATAAAGCATAGATATATAGAAAAAATGTTTTATTCTTCAACAAGTTGTTATGAATGCTTATGTTTTGAATTGTTTGGTTAAACTTTAACAATCCAAAACATACTAAGAACGCTTTCTTTGTTTTTCAACGAATGACTGTGAAGGGAGTTGAAGTCTAATGGACATCGAACGCGTAAACGAAAATACAATCAAGCTCTTTATTACGTATCGTGATATTGAGGACCGCGGATATAGTCGCGAAGAGATTTGGTACAACAGAGCAAAAGGGGAAGAACTTTTCTGGGATATGATTGGTGAAATAAATACAGAAGATTACTTTGACCTTGATGGACCAATTTGGATTCATGTAAATGCTTCAGAGCATGGTCTTGAGGTGATTGTAACAAGAGCTAATATAAATTCAGATGGGGAATCCAACTCTTTGCTTTCCAGTTTCGAGGAACATCGAGATGCTGCACATAAAAATTTAGATGATTCTATTTTTGACGCCTTTGATGATGACGATGTAAATCATCTGGGTCTCAATAATATATCTCTTTATAAATTTAAAGACATTGACGAAATTATACCCGTTGCAAATCGTATGGTATCATTCGGTTTACAATCGTCATTGTACAAATTTGAAAAATACTACTATTTAGCTGTTGATTTCACAGATGTTGAAGAAAATCAAGAACGTCAAAATATCCGTTCTATCATAAATGAATATCTTGCAGCTTCAAAAATGACAATATATCGTATTCAAGAATATGGCGAAACAATTATGGAACAAGATTGTTTTGAAACAGTAATACAATATTTTGCATAAATGAAGGTTGTTTAGCAAATCTATTTTAAATTGAAACAGCATTTTTACGGGTACTTAACTGTATATTCAATCATCTTGAATTGGAGTTGGGTATCCGTCTATGTAAATCGAGATGTCTACATTGGGCATCTCTTTTTTGTTGGGAAAATACGGTTTTTTAATGCTTAGAAAACCCTCAAAATTAAAATATGAGCGCTTTTGGAAGAATTTATTGAATTTTCCATTTACTCAACTTAGAATTAACAAAAAGGAGGTATGTCATGCTTGTAGCTTATACAGAACAAAATGAACCCTTTATTTTAAATTCAAGCATATCTCATACAACGTTACATCAGCTTCGAGAGTCAAAAAAGTTTTATTGTCCACTTTGCAAACAGCAGCTTCTATTTAAAATTGGTTCCTTAAAAATTCCCCATTTCGCACATGTTTCAAAAAGTAAATGCGAAAATCAGTTTTCAGAGGGAGAATCTCAAACCCACTTGCAAGGAAAAGAGCAATTATATAGTTTATTTAATGAATTAGATTTAAATCCTCAATTAGAGCCCTACCTACAAAGTATTCAGCAAAGACCCGATATTTTATTTACAGATCATGCGAATAAACGTATTGCGATTGAATATCAATGCAGCCCAATTTCATCAGAGAAATTAACCGAGCGCAATAAAGGCTATGAACAAGAAAATATCTCCCCAATTTGGATTCCCAAGACACCTGATAGAATAATTAAAAAAGGTATTCAAAAAATTACATTAAGCAAAAACGACCAACAATTCCTGACGGCCACAAGTCACCATCCATATATTATGACCTACCATCCATCCTTGCGACAGTTTTTTTACATTACGAATTTAATATTCCTACATGGGAACACTTTTATTTCAAAAGTACAAGCCATTCCATTATACAATCAAAAATATCCTTTCTTTATTCCAAAGCCCATAACAAAAAATGAATTCAAACAATTTTTGCTTATTAATCAGCAAGTGAAACATAACTATTTACAAGCAAGAGTATTAATAAGTAGGAGTGGGGTAAATGATGTACTATTAAGAAGTGCTTATGAGCTTCGTTTAAATTTGCATTCGTTGCCTAATTATATAGGTATCCCTATTAAAGGAAGTGAAGCTTTACAGGTATTTTCAATCGACTGGCAAATTGCTGTTTTTTATTTCATGCATAGTGCCCAAATCCAGCTGCATCATTTAAAAGGGAAGACAATAGATTATTTTCTAAGATGGGCAAGGCTGCCAGAATCGAAAGAAGCCCACGAAGCAGTCGGAAATTACTGCAAGATTCTTGGAGAGTTAAGGGTACAGCATGCCTATCAAACTATTCAAGATGAGAATTTGTTAGTTGCTTTATATAACCATTTCCTTGCAATATAGACGAAATATTGAGAAAATGGAGTGAAACTTCAATCGGTGGGGTTTTCCTCATCCCCTGTTGATTGTTAGATGTACCAATCGGGCTTTTAGGGGCAGTTATTCTCCTACCTACCTTTCGTTAGATTTTGCATAAGTCTCGAGGTGGGATTCTGACTGCCCGTTAATGAGGGAAAACATATATATTCGAATTTCGAAATAAAGGGTATCGGAGGATTTTGCTATGGCGAAAAAAGTGTTAACTCGTGAAGAAGTTCCAGTAGAATTAACTTGGGATCTAGAGGGTATTTTCCAATCGGATGATGCCTGGGAACAGGAATTTAAGGATATTGAAAAATTAATTCCTGAGGCAGATAAGTATAAAGGCAAGGTAGCTGAAAGTGCTCAAAGCCTATACGAAACATTGCAGTTTAGCGACAAACTTTCGGAACGCTTCGGTAGACTGTATGTATATAGTCATTTAAAGCATGATCAGGATACAACAAATGGCAAATATCAAGCAATGGAAAGCAGAGTACGCTCTCTTGGAGCAAAGTTTTCCGCTGCATGGTCATTTGTAACACCGGAAATCCTGGCAGTCGATGAAGAGACTATCCAAAAATACATTAAAGAATACGAACCTTTAAGTTTATACAATCAAATGCTAACTGAGTTAAATTTGGAACGTCCGCATGTTTTAACGGCGGATAAAGAAGAATTGCTTGCACAGTTTTCAGAAGTAACAGGAGCGTCTGGAAATACATTTAGTGCATTAAATAACGCAGACTTAGAATTCCCGTCAGTTAAAAATGATGCAGGGGAAGAAGTACAGCTAACTCATGGCAACTATGTAACATTCCTTGAAAGCGACAATCGTGAAGTGCGGGAAAATGCATTCAAGGCAATGTACAAAACTTATGGCCAATTCCAAAATACATTCGCTTCAACTTTAGCAGGAAATGTAAAAGCCCATAATGTAAGTGCTAGAATTCGTAAATATGATTCTGCACGCCACAGTGCAATGAGCAATAACCATATTCCAGAAAAAGTGTACGATCAACTGATTTCAACAATCCATGAATTCTTGCCAGTGTTGCACCGTTATGTAGCACTACGCAAAAAGGTTTTAGGTTTAGATGAATTGCATATGTATGATCTATTTACACCGCTAGTAAAAGAAGTAAAAATGGACATGCCGTACGAAAAAGCAAAGGAAATCATGGTAAAAAGCTTTGAGCCCCTTGGTCAGGAGTACCAAGAAATCGTACAAAAAGGCTTGGACAGCCGCTGGGTCGATGTCTTGGAGAACAAAGGAAAACGAAGCGGCGCCTACTCGTCAGGTACTTATGGAACAAACCCATATGTGTTAATGAACTGGCAAAATAACGTAGACAATCTATTTACGTTGGCACACGAATTTGGGCATAGTATGCATAGCTACTTTACACGTCAAAATCAACCGTATCCATATGCTAGATATTCAATTTTTGTGGCAGAGGTTGCTTCAACATGTAACGAAGAAATCCTATTTGATTATCTATTAAAAACTACTGAAGATGCGCAGCAAAAAATTTATTTATTAAATCATTGGTTAGATGGATTCCGAAGTACAGTATTCCGTCAAACTATGTTTGCTGAATTCGAGCATATCGTTCATGAACTAGATCGCAATGGTGAAGCCATCACAGCAGAACGATTAACTGAAATTTACTACGATTTAAATAAACAATATTTCGGTGAAGAAATGACGGTCGATGAGGAAATTGGTTTAGAGTGGGCGAGAATCCCTCACTTCTATTACAATTACTATGTTTACCAATATGCGACTGGACAAAGTGCAGCGACTGCATTAAGCAAGCAAATTCTAGAAGAGGGTCAGCCTGCAGTAGACCGCTATATCAATAACTTCTTAAAAGCAGGATGCTCAGACTTCCCAATTGAAGTATTAAAGGCAGCTGGCGTTAATATGGAATCACCAGCCCCAATTCAAGAAGCATGCAAAGTCTTCGAGGAAAAACTAAACGAACTTGAAAGTTTGCTGATTAAAAATTAATGAATTCTGGAACAAGGGACAGCTTCTATTTGGAGCTTTCCCTTGTTTTTTGCGTTTAAAGGGAGATCGTATCTTCGATAGCTTGATTAATTTAATAGAGATCTTTTCTTTAATATCAGGAATAGGGGAATGCCGAAGCTGAGATGAAAGCGTGCGATGAAGGAATATCAATCCTCAAAAAGAGTAAAAGCAGCAGGGAATGAGAAACGAGAAGCGAGCCCGATACTCCTAAACTCCCAAACCGGCAAGTACCAGCAGTAATAGAATCTCGCTGTTATGAAACTCAAAGCTTAATATTCATGGAAAAAATTCTATCAAAGGAAGCAGCGGAAAAACCAAAACATCAAATTAATGCAGTCCACCTTATCTGTTTGCTATGAATACAATAGTAATTTTGTATTCAATTTTGATTGATTGTTTCACAATTTCGGCTCTTTTTCGAATTACTCATATTTTAAAGTGCTAGTGTAAGTGGCAATTTATAATTAGTTTTTGAAAACGTTTACTATTTGACGAATTTGTGAAACTATTTTCATAATGTTGCATACATTATTATTCCGTGATAAAGTAAATACGTGAAATAAATCACATAACAAACATACACCCCTTTGTTTGAACGTGAACATTTCTCCCATCCCCTTTGTAAGAGACGTCAGTCGATGACGTCTCTTTTTTAATGCCCAAATATTGTTCGTATTTTACGAAGTCCCACAAGGAAATTCGTATAGCATAGCAGGCTATCGAGGAATTACAAAGCCACCCTTAGCCAATTCTAAATTTTAATCGCTCTAACTTCTCCTATTAAAGCCGCAATTCATCCCCACACTTAAATTCTAAACCTGTAGCTTGCAAACAAAAAAAGTAGACAAAGCCAGTTTTAATGACCTTGTCTACCAAAATTATAATAAGATGATAGTTTTATAAATAATAAGTGCTGTTTAATTCATTTTGCGACGCCAGAGCGTGATTTCATCGCTAGGAAGGCGTTCAATTTTTTGCTGAAGCATGCGCTTTTTTAATTCGCGCTCTGCTTCCTGGATGGAAATAGAATAGATGGCTGCTACATCATTTGTTGTTAAGGTATGGAAACGTGTAAATAGTTCATCGAAAGTAGGAAGGGGATTACAAATGATCTCATCATCCATCATCTCCTGGAGTATTTGGACATACACTTCATAGGCATACATTCCGCTTACCTTTAAACCTTCATCCTCAATGCACTCATTAAAGAAGACAATACTTGGGACTTCTTCAATTTCCATTTCACGTGTGATATGTAAATCACATTGAAAAGCACGCGCAGCTTCCTTTGATCCAAAGTCAGAAATAAACTCGTCGATATCAATGTTGGACTCTTTTGCAATATCGATCAATGCAGAATAGGAAGTTACTTCCTTCGTCTTCAGCAAAGCATGCTCTTGCAATTTTAATAAAAAGCGGGCTGATGCTCGTTTTCCTTGTAATTCTGCAGCTTTAATGGCAATTGAAGGAAGTGCAGGGTGAGTAATGTCTAATTCGGCTCCCGTTATACAACCTTTTGTTCGGCGACCTAACGTATTGAGTGAGGCAAGCTTTGTGCTTAAAATATAGCGCCAGGTAAAATAATGATCATATTCCAATTGCAGCTTACGCAGCATTGTTTGCATGTTTAAGGCTTTTTTACAAAGCGGATCAATAAAAATATATAATTCTATTGGCTTAATGGTAGATGTAGGGGCAGGTTTGGATAATAATTGAACATTATTCACTCTAACCCCTCCTCATCATCATTTGGCGAGTTAATCATATGATTTGCTGTTAAGACAAGTCGTTGGTAGTATACTTCACGGAATTTTCCTTCAAGTCCTACTTCATCCATTGCCTCTTTCATGCACTCTAACCAGGCTTGCGCGCGGTCTGGTGTAATTTTGAATGGGATATGACGAGCTCTTAGCATCGGGTGCCCATGCTCTTCCGTATATAAATCTGGCCCACCTAAGTACTGGGTCTGAAATTGAATTTGTTTTCTTGTAGTTTCAGTTAAATCATCTGGAAAAATAGGTTTTAACTGTGGATGTCTCCCCACACGTTCATAAAAAGCGTGAAGGAGCTCAGAAAGTTTTTCAGCACCAATTTCCTCGTAAGGAATCGTATATTTTCGATTCATAGGTGTACTCCTTTACTTCTTTTAGTATACGTCAGAAAATCCATTTATTTTGTATACTGTTTAGTCTATAACCACTGTTTAAAAATTATGTGATAAATACATTCTAACAACGTATTTCCTTTTTCTCAAACAAATCGCATGGCTGTGTCACATGATCATAGGTAAAATAAGGGTAAGAAGAGATTAAAAACTTGGTTGTACCTTGCAAAAAAGATAAGTTCAATACTTATTTATCCGTCAAGAAATGCCTATAAATCAGGCGTTGTAGTAGTTTAGGACTTTGTTGACATAGTTTTTTGTTTCGTTGAATGGAGGGATTCCACCATATTTTGAAACATTTCCCGGACCTGCATTATAGGCTGCTAAGGCCAATTCGATATTTTGGTCAAATTTTTGTAGCATTTGGCTTAAATATTTAGTGCCACCCATTATGTTTTGTACAGGATTTTTTGCGTCCTGAACGCCAAGATATTTTGCTGTCCCTGGCATCAGCTGCATTAAACCTGTTGCTCCAGCAGAACTTACCGCATTTTCATTGTAATTCGATTCCTGCTTCATGACGGCTGCTATCAGTTTCCCGGGTACACCATATTGTTGTGAGGCTTGTTCAATAATATCACTATATGCATTTGCCCCTGCCAATACATTCGTAAATCCAGAAGTATTTAAATAATCGCTATTTATAAAATTTGAGAAGACATCATCTTCACTTTGATTTAATCCAGTTGAGTTAGAATTCGGGAAAAAATTTGTCTGTCCATTATAAAGAAAAGATGACAAGTAATTATTGTCCATCGAATTTGTAGTTGTACTTGATAAGCTTCCAATCTGTCCGAGTAAATTTTCAGGGTCAGTTAACGATGCACCAGCAGTGCCCATTACATCCTCAAGTAAGTCGTTGAAGAGGGACTGCCCGTTTGATGTTGATTGGACATCGGATAGTGGATTGCCAATTGATTGAATTGCTTGTAGTTCTAACAACGTTTTCATTGATGATATATTCAATACAATCAACCTTTCTCCTTATTAAGTGCACTCATAAAGCGAGCGATTTTCTTGTCGGCCACTTGCTTCGGAATATCGTTTTCTTTCAAAAAGCTTTCAAATATTTCTTGGCCGAGTTTTTCCTCGTCTGCTTCATATTCTACCTCATAATCATCGCAGTTTAAATAAAAAGAATGGTCAAACACAATAGTACCACCTTTGTAAGATAGTTCCACACGATCTGTTGTTAATGTTCCAAAGACCCGCAAGTGTTCAATTGGAACATTTAACTGCTGCAGCTTGGCTTTTACGCTATCGGCAAAGAAACCAGTTCCAGAAAGCATTAAATCAGCCTGATCCTTCGAAATAATATCAGTTGTTTCAAGATGAGTGTTTGCTGCAGTCCGCATCTTCAATGTGCAGACAATTTGTTTTTCGGTTTCGCGAATTCTTAAACCACTAGATAATTTCTTTAAATGAAAATCCTCTGTATCAAAATAATGGTTTGTTTGACGAACGATCATCTCGTTTGATACTTGGAAATTTTGCAATAAAGTTTCATATTGTTCTTTCGTTAATACATTTTTGAATTCGATTTCTAATTCTTGGGCCATGTTTTTTGTCCTTTCTTAAAGAGCTTTTTCCACTTTCTCTTTCTCCAATTGCCGGTAGCTATGTTAAAATATTAGAAGAATAGTCAGAAGGGGAATTTACATAATGCGAAATATTTATTTAGTAGAAAAATATCAATTCGTACATAATCAGTTACACCTTAGTTTAAACGAAAATCAAAATAGAATTCAAATCCAACCTGCTGGACAAATTTTGACGGATTCGGATCGTTTATCATTTATCTATTTGGTGGAAGAAGCGGGAGAGTACAGCTATATCTATTTACCTGAAGACTTATGGCCGGCTCTGGTGCGAGTGTTAAAAGCAGAAACAAATCCTTACCTCATTTTAAACGAGCAAAAGATTGAACTTGAAAATTTCACTGAAGAGTTAAACATGCTGATCTTCAATATTGAAGGAAACGAAAACTATGGACAGAATTTCGTCGAAGCGGTAGAAACTGCTTTTGCTGAAATTTTACAAGAGGAAGTATAGAGGCTTTAAATTTTTTGATTTTTAAATAGATGATGTTTTATTTGATATTTTGAATGTCATTGCATTTGGGAGGAGTCTTCAATGGGACCATGGGGAGATTTTTTAAGTCCTTATATTCAGGCAGTCGATGAGTTGAAAATTAAATTTAAAGGGATGCGTTCACAGTTTGGTGCTTCAGGGTCAACTTCTCCAATCGAATTTGTGACAGGTCGTGTCAAGCCGTTAGCCAGTATTTATGATAAAACCTTAGAAAAGGGTATTCCTTTTGAGCCCTCTATTAAATTAGCAGCGGAGTTGCAGGATATTGCGG
>DAMDNS010000076.1:0-8830 GCA_032083605.1 Ureibacillus sp. | reverse complement strand
TAATAATAAAATACTAACTAATCCACCTAAGAAGGAGGCAATAATCGCAAAAGAAAACGCTTTCCCAGCTTCCCCTTTTTGTGCTAAAGGATAACCGTCAAATGTTGTTGCGATGGATGATGGTGTACCCGGCAGTTTCAATAAAATGGCTGGAATTAAACCGCCAGAAACTCCTCCGATATAGAGACCCATTAAAAGCGACATTCCCGCAACTGGGTGCATTCCATATGTGATAGGCAAGCAGATAGCTACTGCCATTGTTGCTGTAAGCCCAGGTATTGACCCAAAAATCAAACCTAATATTGTACCTCCAAAAATCAATAGTATAGTAGAGATACTTAACACATTACCAAAACCTTCTATTAAACTATGAATCATTTTATCCCCCCTAGCCTAAAATTCCTTGAGGTAACATTACATAAAACACATTTCTGAAGATGAAATATACAATGACTGAAATGACAATCGAGATACTACCAATTACGATAAGTTTTTTCTTGTTATTATCAGATAAAATAAACATTTGAGTGATTAAGTATAGAATTGAGGCCAACAAAAACCCTATAAATTGAGTCAAAAGAGCATAAATAATCATTGCTCCTATGCTAACGCCTAATTTTTTATAATTCTTACTACTTGGATCTTCCTCTTCAATTTCCAATCCTGTTTCCCCATCAATTACCTTTAATTGTTTGTTACGATTTCGGTAAGCATTTAGGATGATTACTCCCGCTGTTATTAGCATTAACACTGAAATAACCCGTGGCATAAATTCAACCCCAACACCAACTGTAGCCCCTGCAAATTCTTCAAATGAAAAAGTCATTACGAACATGATGACAGCAACTACCGCTACAACTCCCCCAGTTATAAAATCGGCCTTTGTTTGAACCATTTGCTTCCCCCTTATCTTTATGGAATTTTCTGATAAGTTAATTGTAAGACAATATGACAATATAAGTCAATACGTTTTTTTCTGATAAATTTCAATTTTTAGAGAAAAATTATCACTTGAAATAGAAAAGCTCATCGTTATAGACATAGTGCTAAATTCAACGATCAAGCAAACAATAGAAGATCCGCGACTTATTAAAGAACCTAAAAAAACCTCCTTTTCTTAAAAGAAAGGAGGCAGATCATTCAACTATTAAGTTATTATCCTGTAATCATGTCCTTGGCTCTCATGCTGTGAATTTGACCTAAAATAATTGCGCCAAACATTTGGATAATTGTTTTTACGATTACTTGACCGATAATGGCTGCCGGTACGGCTTCCCATGGCAGGAAACCTGCTCCAAGCGGACTCAAGCCAACGATAACGAAAACAACTGAATCTAGTAGGCCGCCGACAATACCACTATAAAATACACGCCAAGCCATTGGCAATTTAAGTCGCGTATAAATTTCCGTATCCGCAGTTTCTGCGAGTAAAAATGAGATTGCAGATGCGGCCACAATCATTAATGTATCTCCTAAAGAATAAGAAACGATTGCAGATAATAGCAAGGCTGTGAAAATAAATAAATACGTTTTTTTACGACCGTATTTATTTTGCACTAAATCCCGGAAAATAAAGGTTGCCCCTACAAATAGTGTCCCCATCGGCACGATAAACATGCCAAATTCCAATGGTGTAAACCGCGCCGTTACCACATTGGCAATAACAATTGATAATAAATAAAATATGATTCTCATGAGTCTCTCCTCAAGTTAAATTTTCAATTTTCCAGAAGCTATTTAGACGCCTCTTTTATTTCCCCAAACAAGAGTATGCAGCTGTGGCAATACACGAACATTTTGCAACTGATCATCTGCCACTACTTTGTCAATTAGTGCTTTATATTTCTCTAGTAAATGACTAATCAAGTGCTGATTATCATTTTCTGCTATCTCATCATTCCCTACTTGAAGGTAAAAAGGAATTGCAGGGTATCTGCGATGGATATCTTTTGCAAAATCATAATCTGCTTGATTGAAAATAACGATTTTAAGCGAAATATGCTGATTGCTTTTTCGGCTCTTAAGTTTTTCCATAATTTCCGATAGCATCAAATAATTAGTTGTCATTCCTGAACTTGGAGGCTTAGGAGAAATCGTCAATTCATCGATTTCATATAGCCACTCCTGCCATTTACTTCCTTGAGTCTCCACTCCGATTCTCATTTCGTTTTCTTTTAAAATCTTAATAAGTGATTCCATATTTCGAAGAAGGACAGGGTTTCCGCCAGAAATCGTCACGAAGGAAAAGCCTTCTCCTCCAATGCGTTTCAACTCGGCCCAAATCTCACCAGCTGTCATTTGAGCAATCAGATGCTTTCCACTGCCGTCCCAAGTAAATGCCGAGTCACACCAAGAACAGGAATAATCACAGCCTGCAGTCCTAACAAACATCGTTTTCTGCCCTACTACCATTCCCTCACCTTGAATAGTAGGCCCAAAAATTTCGATAACGGGAATCTTACTCAATTTCCATCCACTCCCGTCTTGCTTCAGCGTAGCTAGTTGGCGTTTCATATAACCTGACAAACTCTACCCGCAAATCCTCTGATTTTTTTTCAATAAGTAATGCTTCCGTCAGTTTGTCGTATATCCAGACAACAATATTCTCTGCCGTCGTGTTCATTAACGGGAGTGTTTCATTTAAATAACGATGATCTAAATCAATTTCAATTTTTTGTTTCCAAATTTCTTTAATCTCACTGAAATCGATTACTAATCCACGTTCATCTGTATAGCCGCTTATACCTAGAATCGCTCGATACGTATGGCCATGCAGATTTTTGCATTTCCCTTCATAATCGTGCAAGTGATGTGCCGCATCAAAAGTAAATTCCTTACTTACGAGCACTCGTTTAAGATGATACTTTAATTCGTTTCGCTGTATATCTACATCAATTTTTTGGAGCTTTTCGACGGTTCGAAATTCAGTCATGCCCAAGACTCCTTTTTAGTGCTTAAATATTCATCAAGCCCATTTTGACGCAGCTTACAAGCAGGACATTCACCGCAGCCATCTGCTTTTATGCCGTTATAGCAAGTTAAAGTATGTTCTCTGACATAATCAAGTGCCCCTAGCTGATCGGCAAGCTCCCAAGTTTGTGCCTTATTCAGCCACATCAATGGCGTATCAATTATAAAGGTAGCATCCATCGACAAATTTAATGTAACATTTAGAGACTTGATAAAAATATCGCGACAATCCGGATATCCGCTAAAATCTGTCTCACATACACCAGTTACTATATGTTTTGCACCTACTTGTCTCGCTAAAACCCCTGCAAACGACATAAACAGCAAATTTCGTCCAGGTACAAAAGTTGAAGGTAGTTCTCCTTCAACGCCATCTTTTACCTCAATATCATCCCTCGTTAATGCATTCGGTGCTAGCTGATTTAAAAGGGACATGTCCAGAATGTGATGCTTCACACCAAGCTCATTCGCAATTTCCTTAGCACATTCAATTTCAAGGCTGTGTCTTTGACCATAGTCAAAAGTCACCGCTTCCACCTCTGAAAACCGTTCCTTTGCCCAGAATAGACAAGTTGTACTATCCTGGCCACCACTGAATACAACGACCGCTTTTTCATGCTTCATCTTTAAAACTCCCTTTGTAACGAAAAAACAGCATTCTAAGAGAAATGCTGTTTCTTCTTAGTTTTTTTAAGAGGGTAGCTAAAACCTCTTCCTTCCTAAAGAAGGACTTTGAAATTATTATCGGTTATCTACTTTTTCCGGATTTAGATCATGGTTCATTAAACGGTAATTGGCCATCTCTTCATACTTCGTTCCCGGCTTTCCGTAATTGCACCATGGGTCGATTGAAATCCCGCCACGCGGTGTGAATTTACCCCAAACCTCAATATATCTTGGGTCAAGTAATTGAATTAAGTCGTTCATGATAATGTTTACACAGTCTTCATGGAAATCTCCATGGTTTCTGAAGCTAAATAAATATAGCTTTAAGGATTTACTTTCAACGATTTTTTGATCCGGAATGTATGAAATGTACATTGTTGCGAAATCAGGCTGACCTGTAATCGGACAAAGACTCGTAAACTCTGGGCAATTAAATTTAACAAAATAATCACGATTCGAATGTAGACTGTCAACAGCCTCCAACACTTCCGGTGCATAATCAGATGGATACTGTGTATTTTGGTTTCCTAATAATTTTAAATCGTTTAAGCCTTCTTCATTTTTACGGCCAGACATAAAAAAACCTCCTTGAAAATGTTTCCCAACACTTTTCAAGAGAGGCTTTCACTGACTAGCAATATAAAAAAATATGAAATAAAACAAAAAAGCCATGTCCGTGTTATGGACATGGCATAATGTCATGTTTCCATAGTTTTTTATAGAGGGTATCAGCTATGAACCTCTCCCGATATAAGTTCGGGCAATTTATTCTTCATTATAGTAAAGAAAATATTGGAGGAAGTCAACATGTTTTTCCAAATCAACAAACTCCAGAATTTTCAGATTAACCGTCGTTTCAATTTAATACTTCACTTCAATATAATCGCCTTTTTGATATGCAGAGGTTCCCTCATCCTCGATTGTTACCCAAACACGATCCATTCGGAATTGTTGGTCACTTTCCAATATCCCGGTAAAGGATTCCCCATTGCCTAAGTCAAAAACAAATCGTTTGCGAGAATCTACTGTTTTAAAAGCTAGACCTTTTACGATATAACCTTTGGGACTGACTTCCAAGACTATTTTGCCATACTCACTACCTAAAGGATTCAAAACAAAGTCCGTATCGTTCTTTTGATCGTAGTAATTTTCTTTTAGCAGGAAATCATAGAAATCTTTGTCATCTATTGATACTAATTTCTCATAATACTCTTTTTTATACTTGATGAATTGCAATCGATCATAATGGTTGTCGGTGTGTGTCGGTAACCCGTTATTCGAGGAAAAAGCATAGCCTTGATCGATTAAGTTGAACACTTGTTTTTTAATTTCAGCTTCTTTTCCTTTTTCAATGAAAACCTGTGTTTCTTCATTTTGTATAATTTTTTCTTCGTCTTTAATCTTAAAGCTCACGTTACTATTTGCTGAATCAATTGTTTGCTTTCCTGATGTACTTCGCTGCCCTGTATCCGTAACTGGTTCTTTCCGAATATGGGTCTTAATATAATAATCTGCTTCAAAGTTATATGGTCCACAATTATATTCGCAATCAGCTATTTCATAATTGAATTGTACTCGTACATATCTGCCGCCCAAATTTGACTTATTAAACTTCACAAGCGAAGGTTCAATGCCTTCGGGGTAAACTTCCTCTAAATACCTTGTACTCATTAATAAGAATGCCTCTTTATCTTTTTTGGATAGTGCCGCAAAGTCATTCGGCTTTATGAGAAAGTTCAAAATCAATAAAATGGAAAAAATACTGCCTAAGGTAGCTGCCGTGATAAAAACAACTTTCTTATTCTTTAAATTGATTATTATTCCAGTAGCTATTACCGCCAAAATAAAAGCTAAAATAAAAAATCCATAGATCTCTAATTCATAGAATCCTTTCATAAAGAAAATCTCATTACCATCCGCATACAAGGATCTATATATCAAGAGTGCTAGTGACGCATATAAAAAAACACAGCTTATTATTTTGAGCTTATTATCTTTCGCATGTTCAGACTCAGCCTCTTGCTGTATAGCCTCGTTATTTTGAATTTCTTCTTTTATACTCAGATTTTTCACTGCTTTTTTCTTAATCATAAGCAATGTTAAAATAACGTTAACGATAAAGAAGTAAACAATTATTGCAATTTCTTTAACTTTCAACGATACCTCGGTGCTGGAACCGAACGTTACATCCAACGAAGAAACCATCCAAAATAAGAAGGCAGTTGGTATACTGCAAATAAAAGCAAATACATTGAAAAATAGTGTGATTTTTTTCCAGCTGGATGATAATTCCTTATTCAATAAAAAGGAGATATTAATAGTATATAAAATTGTTAAAAGTAATAAAGGCAAAATCAAGATGTCCATTTTCCATACCCCCTAGTAAACAATGTCGGTATTACTATATAAAATATAGTTTATCGTTATTAAAGACTTTCTTTACCCGATAATATATCTTATCTTAACATAACATTCTTCCATTCATTGCTATTCTTTGTAAAAATAAAGAAGCATTAACCCAAATTGGATTAATGCCCCTAAATAAGTATTCAAAAATGTTGAATCATTCACACGCTCATTCCTGCAGCATAATTTTACTGAATTCTTGGATAAATGCATTATAATTCAGTTTTACAGCAATTCTCGTTTTCCCTTTTTTGCTGGTTGGTCGATAATCTATATAGGACATTCCCCTTGCTTCTAATCCTTCAACTACGGTTGCATCATAATGTATGTAATCAACTAGTGCAGGATTTTTTACAACCATAATTGTTAAAAGATCATGTATCGGTGCACCTGGAATGCCTGGTACAGATTTCTTATAATAATCAAAATAATATTGGAAAATAGGATTCATCAGAAAAGCATAAATATTTTTCTTGTTTTGAGAAAGAGCATCGACTAACTCCTCCGTGAGAACAGCTTGTTGAGTTACGTTTAATGGCGTGATTACCAGATTATGTGCATATTTACAAATATAATTTGATGAAGTTGGATCTCCAAAGAAATTAGCCTCTGCTAACGCAGATGCGTTACCTGGTACAAAAAATGCGCCACCCATTACATAAAAGGAGTTAACCAATTTCATTTGGTCAGGAAATAAAATAAATGCAGTTGCAAGGTTAGTGGATCTCCCTAAATCAACAATAATAAGCTCATTTTTATATTTTTCTATGATATACCGAATTGTATCAAATGGATAAATCTGATACTGAAATTCATCGGGTGGCTGTATAGGACCCATACCAGATGAACCGTGAATTTCTGGATAAATCTTGATATTATCCTCTTGAACAGGCATCGAAGCCCCAGGAATAATGGGGATATCACTTCTACCTGCCAAATCCACCAAATAAGCAGCATTCGCCGTAGCCTGGTCTTTTGTAACATTCCCATAACTCGTTACAATACCTACCAATTCAATGTCAGGATCAAGTACGGAATACATTATTGCTAAAGAGTCATCTATTCCTGGATCACAAAATAAAAGAATTTTTAATACCATCGAAAGCTCCCCTCTCTATTTCCATATATATTCCAGCATACTTAAACCATGACTTTATTGAAGCGAAAAAGTACATTAGTTTACAATTATTGTTAATCAAAATTATTTAAAAATAATATTATGACCATTAGTTAATCATAATTTCTTATTGAATGGGGAAACTAATCACCATTAAAATACTGGACAGAAGCGAATCAATAATTAATTTAGAGCTTACAAATATGATACGTCCAGTTTAAATACAAGGGAGTTAAAAATGAAGCGAAAATATTTTATTTACCTTTTACTTTTTTCAAGTTTATTTATGGCGACTTTCAGTTTTTCTGACCACTATAATGCAATCTCTCTCGACTCCAACCAAGAAGCAATCATCACCTCCTCTGCTGGTGAAAAGGATGATCTTTATAAGAAAATTGTAGCTTTTAGTGAAGAACATAAACTGGAGCCAATCAATGCAAAGATTGACACAGTATGGAAAGCAATACCTGGTTACAATGGGCTTGAAGTAGATATTGAAGCCAGCTATAAAAAGATGAAAAAGCATCGGAAGTTTGATGAAAAAAAAATTATTTATAAACAGATTCCACCAAAAGTCCATTTAAAAGATTTGGATAACCACCCTATCTATAGAGGCAACCCTGAAAAGCCCATGGTCGCTTTTCTAATTAATGTGGCTTGGGGCAACGAATATATCCCAAAAATTCTCGAGGTATTAGATAAGCATGAAACAAAGGCAACTTTTTTCTTAGACGGAAGCTGGACGAAAAAAAATCCTGATATTGCAAAAAAAATTAAAGATGGTGGTCATGAAATCGGAAACCATGCATATAGCCATCCAGACCTCCAAAGACGTTCACAAGCTGAAACACATGAGGAACTAAAGAAAACAAATGATGTCATCGAGCAAACTCTTGGTTTAAAGCCCAAATGGTTTGCCCCTCCAAGTGGAAGTTTTAATGATAAAACGGTACAAGTTGCCGACCAGCTTAACATGAAAACCATTCTATGGACAGTGGACACAGTAGATTGGAAAAAACCTGCTGCTACAGAAATGGTAAATCGAGTTATATCCAAAGTTGAAAATGGCTCCATGATTCTCATGCATCCTACACAGCCTGTGGCGGAAGGTATCGAGAGCATGATTACGCAAATTAAAGATAAAGGCTATATTCTCGGATCGGTTAGCGATCTTTTGGATGAAAAGCGAATCAACTAAAGCGCTATGGCATCCCTTCTTAGCCCTAGCTAAGAGGGATTTTTTTATTTTGTTCCTTGGGTCTTGATTCGGTTATTATCGCGATTTAGAGCGGAATTCTGCGGCAAAGTTGGCTTATCTTGTGGAGTGTCACGGTTTGTGGGCTTTTGCGACAAAATTTTGATGCTTTTGCTGTGAAGTGTCACGTTACGGGCGTTTCTGTGACAAATCTTCGATACTTTTGCCGTGGAGTGTCACGTTTCCAGCGTTTCTGTGACAAATCTCCGATGTTTTTGCTTTGGAGTGTCACGTTACGGGCGTTTCTGTGACAAAACTCTGATGCTTTTACTATGTAGTGTCACGTTACGGCTGTTTCTGTGACAAATCTCCGATGCTTTTGCTTTGGAGTGTCACGTTACGGCTGATTCTGTGACAAATCCTTCGATACTTTTGCCGTGGAGTGTCACGTTTCCAGCGTTTCTGTGACAAATCTC
>DAMDNS010000075.1:0-8877 GCA_032083605.1 Ureibacillus sp. | reverse complement strand
GTCGAGGAAATGGTGCCGGCTTAGGCCAGGGCGGTCGTGATTTACTCTCAATTCCTGAGCGGGTGGGCTCAAGCGGTGAAACAACGGTCGACGGTGGCCCATTAGGCGGAGGTACAGCAGTCGGTGAACAGAAAGGATCTGTTCCAGTTACAAAGGGGACTATCCGACCTTACGAAGAGGTCATCGGGGACTATAAAGACAGCTATTTAGAAAGCTCAGAAAGAATGCAATTACCTAAGGATCTACAAGATATTGTACAATCATATTTTTCTTCCATAGAGTCGGAATAAAGGGGATGAGTAAATGGCCTTTAGTGAACAGCAATATAAAGAAATAAGTCAAGAATTACAACAAGTAAAACAGGAAATAAGCAAATTCATCGTGGGGCAGGAAGAAGCAATCGAATTTACCCTCTACTCCGTTTTAGCTGACGGGCATGCTTTGTTGGAGGGCTTGCCCGGGCTTGGGAAAACGATGTTAATACGGACAATTTCAGAGGTGTTGGATTTGTCCTTCTCGCGTATTCAGTTTACTCCGGATTTAATGCCGACTGATATTACAGGGACAAATATTATTGAACGGGCGGAAAATGGCAAACAGCAATTTGTCTTTCAGCCGGGCCCCCTCTTTAATCAGATGGTATTAGCCGATGAAATTAACCGCGCAACCCCGAAAACACAAAGTGCCCTGCTTGAAGCAATGGGTGAAAAAACCGTTACGATCTTGGGCGATACAAAGAAAATGGCTAGGCCCTTCTTTGTATTAGCGACGCAAAACCCGATTGAAATGGAAGGGACATATCCCTTGCCGGAAGCACAGATGGACCGCTTCTTATGCAAAATTTTAGTCCCTTATCCATCTAAAAAAGAGCTAATGGAAATTATGAAGCGAACAACTGGAGCGTTGGAGGTTGAATTAGAAAAAGTCATGAACAGTGACAGTCTAATTTTAGCTCAGCAAATGGTGAAGGAAGTATTGGTAGCGGATGAAATGATGGAGTATGCCGTGAATTTAGTCGTTGCAACCCAACCCAAAGGAGAGTTAGCTCTGCCGGAAGTCCAGCAATTTGTTATGTATGGAAGTGGGCCGCGTGGCTTGCAAAGCATCATCAAATTGGCAAAGGCCCGAGCTGTTATGCAGGGGCGTTTCCATGTATCCATCGCAGACATTAAATCAGTTGCCAAACCAGCCCTTCGTCACCGGATGATGCTGAACTATGAAGGGGAAGCAGAAGGGAAGACTGCGGATGATTTAATCGATCATATCTTAACTTCAATCAGGCAAGGCGTGGGTCTATGAAGAATCAAAAATTAATCTTGCCTGATGAATGGGTGACGAAAATCGGACGCTTATCGATTGCAACAGCCTCCAAAATACGTGGACAGCATAAAGGGGGCAATCGTTCGCAAAGATTTGGCGCATCCCTCGACTTTTCCGATTTTCGTGAATATACATTAGGGGATGACGTAAGGCAGGTTGATTGGAATGTGTTTGCGCGGACGGAAAAGTACTTTATTAAACGATTTTTGGATGAGCAGGAGATGCGAGTACATATTTTACTGGATGCGACTCGTTCAATGGGGGAAGAGAAAAAGTGGGCGTTTGCTAGACAAATTGCTTCTGCAATAGGGCTGATGGTATTAAATCGAGATGATCGCTTGTCTTTCTCATATGTAGGAGAAAAGGGAGCCCTCCCATTTAGACGCAAAGGGGCAACTTACAGAAAAGCATTTTTACAACTGGTGGCTGGGTTGGAACAAGCTACTGGCACAGGAAGCTTCGCACGTGAAGGCATTAAATACTTACCAAAGGATAGTACCGTTTTATTTGTCATTACGGATGGATTGGAGCCGGTTTCGGAATGGGAGCAGTTTTTTAAACGATTGCCGCGTTTTGCAGGAGATATCCGTTGTATTCAAATTTTAACAGAGGATGAAGTGAACCCGTCCTATACAGGGGATATCCGTCTGATTGATGCGGAGACTTCAAAGGATGTGAATGTTTCTGTTTCGAATCGTGTGATAGCCAGCTATGAAAAAACAAGGCAAATCCATGAAACGGAGTTTGATTTACTAGCTAATCGATTTGGAATTCGAAAAATCCAGCTGGTTGTAGAGGATGGCTTGCAAAATGCCATTTTTCATAAACTGCTCAAGGCACATTGGGTACAGTGAGGTGAAGCTATTTGGGATTTACTAATCTACTATTTTTATGGACGGCATTTCTGCCGGTTATCGTCCTGCTTTATTATTTTTTCCGTAAAAAATATAAAGACCAGCCCGTCTCCTCGACCCTCTTTTGGGATGAGGTCATGCAGGAAACAAAGGCCTCGCCTTATCTAAAACATTTACAGAAAAATGCCCTTCTCTATCTACAGCTATTAGCTCTGATTTTATTCGTCTTGGCGTTAATGAACCCCTTTGTTAAAACTACTAAAATCGCTGGAGAACAGTCAATCTGGATTGTGGATACCTCTGCCACAATGCTGGCTAATGACGGAGGAAGGTCAATTTTCGAACAGCATAAAGAAGAAATGAAGTCTTATGTATCAGCCTTGAATGGCAGGCCGCTTACAATCATTACAACTGGAGAAGAACCTAAAACAATTGTTCGCCAGGAATCGCAAATCCAAGTCATACATAATGCGATTGATAAGCTTGAGGTGACCTACGAGGAACAACAGCTGCCAAAAGCAATTGATATGGCAACAGCTTTTGTCGGGGAATCGGCAACCTCCATCTATTTATTTACCGACTCCGTTGAGCGGGGAGAGCTTCCCATCGAAAGTGAAAAAATTTCCTGGGTGGTAAAGGGGGCGGCAAAAGGTCTTGAAAATGTGTCAATCACTCGTTTGGCAGCAACAGCATTAGAGGACACTACTTTGGCTCTTGTGCAGTTAAAAAATGAAACAAAGAGCGAACAAGCAGTCCGGCTTTCTTTATTGGATGGAGAGAATCAGCAGGTGATTCAAGAAGAAGTAAGGTTACAGGTTGGGGAAGAATGGTCTAGAACCTTTGAGGGCCTTCCTCTGACCAATGTATTATCTGCAGAAATCCAGGTGGAGGATGATTATGAATTAGATAATACGATAATGACCTTAATCGGGAGCGGTACATCTCAAATTGTAGTTGACCAGCAAATGCATCAGCTTGTTCAAAAAGGATTTCAAGCTATAAATACAGATATGAAAATTGTTCCTTCAGATCAGCTGCTGACAATGGAGGATGTAATGATTGTAACGAATCAAACGGAAATTCTAGAAACCTCGAAATCACCGGTTGTGTTAATAGGACGGGATGATGTGGAGACGCAAGAGGTTAAGGCTCTCGTGGATGTTTCGCAGGATTCATTGTTTGCTTTCAGCTCGCTTGCGGATGTTTATGTCAGTTCGATTTATCCTGCATTTGAAGACTTTGCAACGATTGCAACGATCGGGGGAAAGCCTTTTGTTCAACGGTCGCAAAGAGGAGATATTGTAATATTGGCAGATATTCAGTCGACGGATTGGCCGCTTCATCCATCATTTCCGCTTCTATTATGGGGAATTCAAAGTGAATTAATGGAAGGTACTCAGCACTTGGGCACCTTCTTGCCGAATGAAAGTCGAGCAGTAGCGCTCACACCAGGAGAATGGTCCGTTTATTCCAAAGCGGAGGATTATATTTCATCGGTTGAAGGCGGGAACGAGTTTAAGGCACCGACAATTCCAGGACTTTATACAATCAGTTCGGAGGATGAGGAAAAACAATTCATCGTTCAGCTTTCAAGCCGGGAACGATCGATCCAGGAAGGCACCAGCTTTGAACTGGGAACCGTTCAAAATGGAGGACAAGAGGAAACAACGAAAAAGTCCTTCGTTCAATGGTTGCTGATACCGATTCTTTTATTACTCGTACTAGAGTGGGAGGTGCAAAGAAGACGTGGATTTGCGAATTGATGCCCCGCTTGCCCTGCTGCTGCTCATTCCGCTTATAGGTTATTTCTTTTGGACATGGTGGCAGCACCGAAAGCAGTTAAAGAAAAATCAACAAATTGTTTTCTGGATTCGAATTCTGGCAGTTGCTCTTTTGGTTTTTGCTATCTGTTCACCTTACTTATTGCTGCCGGTAAAAGAAGAGCAGGTTGTCTTTTTAATCGACCGCTCTGCGTCGTTGGAGGGTGTTGAAGAACAAGCAGTAGCTTTTATAGAGGAAAGCTTGCAATCAAAGAAAGAAACCCACGAAGTTGGTGTTTATTCCTTTGCAGCCAATCTTCAAACCGAGTCGATGTTAACTAATACGCTGGAGCATGCCCCCTCATTAAGCGGCATGGCGAATATAGGGGATACGAATATTGCGCAGGCAATACAATTGGCAACGGGCATCGTTGACTTAAAGAAAGCGACGCGTATTGTGTTGTTGACAGATGGACTAGAAACAAAAGGGAATATGGCGGAGCAACTAACGAAATTAACAGATTCAAATGTTTCCATTGATGTGGTGCAGTTAAGTCAAAATGTAGCCAATGATGTCGCACTTCAAAGCTTTACGACTCCTCAAGTTGCATATGCCGGGGAGCAACAGCAGCTAGTGACTGAAGTTAGAGCAACAGCCGCGACACAAGGGGAACTTTTATTATATGAAAACGATCAACTCATTCATCAAGAACCGGTGCAGCTAGAAGAAGGTTCGAATGTTTTTACCTACCGACATGTCGGACAGGCAGAGGGATTGGTAAAATATGAAGCCCTTGTACAGGTTGATGAGGACGCCATATTAGAAAATAATAAATTAACCAGTGTGACTATGGTTCAAAGTACACCCAGAGTTTTAATTGTCAGTGATCGGGAAGAGGGATCTTCGATTGCTTCGGCGATTGGGACGGATTCGGTTGGTTATGATGTGAAAGCTTCAAGTGAATTGCCAAGCTCATTATCCAGCTACTTACATTACAATGCGATTATTTTCGATAATATACCAGGACACCTTGTTGGTGAAGAGAAAATGGGAATTATCGAACAAGCCGTTAAAAATTTTGGTGTCGGCTTTATGATGGTCGGTGGTGAAAATAGCTTTGGGCTTGGAGGATATTTTAAAACACCGATAGAAGCACTTTTGCCGGTGGAAATGGAGGTTAAAGGGAAACAGCAATTACCTTCCCTTGGGTTAGTCATTGTACTTGACCGTTCCGGAAGTATGATGGGGCCGAAAATTGAGCTAGCAAAAGAAGCGGCTGCGCGGTCTGTTGAGCTCTTGCGTGACGGCGATACATTAGGTTTTATCGCTTTTGATGATTGTCCATGGGAAGTCATTGAAACGACGCCGCTAAAGGATAAAGAAAAAGCGGTTGATACGGTTTTATCCATCCCTCCTGGTGGGGGTACAGAAATATACTCTTCGCTGGAGCTGGCTTATGAGAATTTAACGGATTTAGATCTGCAACGGAAGCACATTATTTTACTGACAGATGGCCAGTCCTATACTTCAAGCAGTTATGAGGATTTAATAGAAGCCGGGAAAGAAAATAATATTACTCTTTCTACTGTTGCGATTGGGTCCGATGCTGATGCGAATCTTTTAGAGGAGTTAAGTCTATGGGGAAGTGGGCGCTTCTACAGTGTGCTTGATGAAACCACGATTCCTTCGATTTTATCCCGCGAAACGGCCATGATTTCAAGAACCTATATTGAGGACAATCCCTTCTATCCAATCATTTATAATGCAGAAGGATGGAATGAGCTGTTTGAAGAAGGTGTTCCGCAAATGAATGCCTATATCGGCACAACAGCTAAACAAACGGCCGTGGTGATTGCAGAGAGCGAGAAAGAAGACCCGGTCCTTGCAGAATGGCAGTACGGGTTAGGACGAACAATTGCCTTTACATCTGATTCAACTGGAGCATGGACGGGTGACTGGGCTCGATGGGAAGAATGGCCAAATTTCTGGCAAACTGCTATTTCCAGGCTGCTGCCAACCTATAATGAGATCGCTTATGATATTCGGCTGGATGCTCGAGGATCGTTTACTATCACAGATCCAACGAATCAAGCGGCACTTTTAGATATTGCTGTTGTCGATGAATTTGGTGAGGAGCTTGAAGTGCAACTAGATCCGATTTCAGCAAGCAAGGTACGTGCAACGGTAGATGCCGGTCCAGGACTTGTTTTCTTCCGCATCACTAGTGGGGACGGCAAAATCTATCAGACCGGTCAAACGATTCCTTATAGCAAGGAATACGAGCTGCATCCACCGAATGAAACGCTGCTAAAGCAAATCACAGCGCAGACTAAAGGTGCGTTTCTAGAAGAACCCGAAGAAGCGTTTCGTGAATTTGTTACAAAGGGAGCAGAAAAACAAAGCATTTCCACTTGGCTAGTATTTGCAAGCATGCTGCTCTTCTTCATTGATATTACGATTCGAAGATTTGGCTGGGGCTTCTTACAAACGTCTGGGCGAGTGAGGAAGAATGCCGTGGAACCAAAAGTTTCAGCAGAAGAAACAAATGTTGCTCAGCTGCTGAAGGAAATGAAGAAGAAATAACAGGATGGAAATTTCTGCAGGGAAAATCAGGAGCTACTAAGATTTACGGTAGCTCCTTTATAATTCAATGGACTTAATTTAAACAATTGAATGGTAATTTCACCGTGGGAAGGGAAAAGAGAAGCTGACCTATGCTATAATATAACTACTATATCAAGGGAAACCGGGAGGGGTAAAAAAGTTGACATATCAAGCGTTTTACCGTGTTTATAGACCGCAAAGCTTTCGTGAAATGTCCGGTCAAACACATGTAAAAAGAACCCTTCAAAATGCTCTATTGGCAAATAAAACAACCCATGCCTATCTTTTCTCAGGTCCTCGGGGAACGGGGAAAACAAGTACGGCGAAGATTTTTGCAAAAGCATTAAACTGTGAAAAGGCTCCGGCGAGTGAGCCTTGCAACGAATGTCCAACATGCTTAAGCATTACAGAAGGTTCGCATCCAGATGTAATTGAATTTGATGCTGCTTCCAATTCACGTGTGGAAGAGATGCGTGACATTATTGAAAAGGTAAGATTTGCTCCGGCGAATGCACGCTTTAAAGTGTATATTATCGACGAGGTGCATATGCTTTCGACAAGTGCTTTTAATGCACTGTTAAAAACTTTAGAAGAACCGCCTCCACATGCGGTCTTTATATTGGCTACAACCGAGCCTCATAAATTGCCCGCAACAATTATTTCACGCTGCCAACGTTTTGATTTCAAACGATTATCCTCAAATGACATTCTAGAACGAATGAAAGTGGTCTTAGAAGATATTAATTTGCCTTATGAGGAACAGGCTTTAAAAGTAATAGCACAAGCAGCTGCCGGTGGGATGCGTGATGCGCTAAGCTTGCTAGACCAAGTTGTATCGTTTAGCGGTGACACGCTAACACTAGAAAATGCCTTGCTTGTAAGTGGCTCCATCAGCCAAGACATCTTTTATGAGGTTGTAGAATCGTTAAAAGCAAGGGAAATTGCAAAAGTGCTTACTTCTATAGAAGAGCTAATTGCAGACGGGAAAGATCCACTACGCTTAGCAGAGGATTTAATTACCTTTTTCCGAGATCTATTGTTGCTCCAAACAAGTAGTGATCTAACGGAATTATTAGAGCTTGTATCCCCTGAGGACAAGTTTATCCAGCTAGCTCATGAATTTAGCGCCGATACACTTTACGGATATATCGATATACTATCTAAAACACAGCAAGAAATGCGTTTTTCTCATCATACAAAAATCTATTTAGAAACGGCATTATTGAAGATGGCTCAGGTACCGAATAGCGGTGCGATGAGTGCTCAAGCTCATGTAGGCAGTGTGGCAATAGATCCTGCCATGAATGAAAAAGTAGCAAATCTCGAGAAAATGGTGCAGCAGTTAACGATGCAGCTCCAAAATGGCGTTCAAGGGCAAGGAAATCCAGGGATGCAGCAAAAAGAAGCACCTCGCCCACGTTCTAAATCGAATAATTTTAATGCGCCGATTGGACGTATTCGCGAAGTGTTAAAAGGGGCAACAAAACAAGATATTCACAATATCAAAAATGCTTGGGCGCAAAGTTTAAATCAGCTTCAAAAATCCCAAGCGGCACTATTGGCAGAGGCAGAACCTGTTGCTGCTTCAAGTAGTGCATTTGTGATAAAATTCAAGTATGATATACATTGTCGAATGGTTGCCGAAAACAGAGAGTTTACAAACCTTTTCGCTCAAGCATTATCTCAAATGACAGGAACTATGTATGAAATTTTATGTATTCCCGAAAATGATTGGATGACGCTGCGTCAAAACTTTATTAAAGAAAATGGCCTGAATCAGAAAAAGGAAACTTCGGAAGACTCCCAGGGCGATTCAGGATTAGGCGGTATGGACCACGCAGAACCATTTATAGATGATGCACAAGAGATTGCTTCCGAGGATCCATTAATTGTAGAAGCAGAGAAAATGTTTGGTAAGGATTTTGTTGAGGTAGTTGAAGATTAATTTAGAAATTTAGATGCAAATGACTCAATAATTGTGTGAATTGTATTCTGATTTAAGTAAACCTTAAAAATTGAACATTAATAGGAGGAATTTTGATATGCGCGGTATGGGAAATATGCAAGGCATGATGAAGAAAATGCAAAAAATGCAAAAGGAAATGATGCAGGCTCAAGAAGAGCTAAATGCAAAGGAATTTGAAGGTACTGCTGGCGGCGGTATGGTAACGATCACTTTAAACGGTCAACGTGAAGTACTTGGCGTAAAATTAGATCCGTCTGTAGTAGATCCTGAAGACGTAGAAATGTTAGAAGATTTAATCGTTGTTGCCACAAATGAAGCATTAAAGAAAGTAGAAGAAACGACTTCATCAACAATGGGTAAATTCACGCAAGG
>DAMDNS010000074.1:4631-8886 GCA_032083605.1 Ureibacillus sp. | reverse complement strand
CAGGACGCTATAAAAAAGTGTTAGTAGTTGCAACTGGTGCTCTACTCTCTCCAATGTCTTTCCAACAAGGTGAGACAATACCTTGTACTGCGCATGCAATTGAAATTACGATGGAGTGAGGCGAAGAGTATGCTTGTTTTTTATAGCTTTTTAATTGCGTTTATTGTAGGTGGATTAATCTGTGTAATCGGTCAGTTAATAATGGATGTTGGAAAATTAACACCGGGTCATACACTGGTGATTTTGGTTGTTGCTGGAGCCATTTTAGATGGACTGGGATTTTATGAACCGTTAATTGATTTTGCTGGTGCAGGAGCCACAGTACCGATTACCTCATTTGGCAACTCTTTAACTCATGGAGCTTTAGCTGAGGCGGAGAAACACGGCTGGGTTGGTGTATTGACAGGTATGTTTGAGGTAACCAGCTCTGGAATCAGTGCTGCTATTGTATTTGGATTTATCGCAGCATTAATTTTTAAACCTAAAGGAAAAGCAAACTAGACAAATACCCCGACTTTCCTTTGTATGCTGACATAGTATACAAAGTGAAAGGAGGGGATTTTTTTATGTGGAATAATCACTGCGGTTGCGATCATGTAAGCCCTGCCCATGATTTCTGTGGACCAACTCAAACTATGCCTATGTACGATTTTTGTGGACCAACTCAGAGCATGCCTGCATATGATATGTGTGGAGGCAATGGAGGATACAAAGGATCTTACTTTGTATTAATCGTTGTACTATTCATCTTATTAATTATTGTAGGAAAGTGCTATATGTAAGGAGGGGAGATAAATGCAAAACCCTTTTTTTAAACAGATAGAAAACAAAACAGGTGTAAGTATGGAGGAAATTTTTGCTCTAGCAAATGCAATTCAACATGCTGATTTTACAAATGAAAAACAAGTTCGTAAAATTGTAAAGCGAGTTAGCAAGGTGGCAAATAAACCTGTATCAAAGGAATTGGAAGACCAGATTGTTAAATCGATTGTGCAGGATGGAAACTCTTTAGATCTAGGAAAAATTCAAAAAATGCTTGACTAAGTAAAAAGCAGTCGCTTCTAATAGCGACTGCTTTTGTTAAATATTTATGAAGACAATATGGAAATATTAAATCACTTTCTCCATTGCGCGATGTGGAATTCCAGCATCAAGAAATTCTGGTGAAGTAATTGTATAGTGAAGCTTCTCGTAAAACGGAATCGCATAGCTTTGGGCATGGAGTTTCAGCTTCGAAATTCCAAGGTCTTTCGCATATTCTTCGATTTTCTGCATAATCAGCAGACCGAGTTTTTTCCCCCTATACTGCTCCAAAACACAAACTCGTTCAACTTTGCCGATGGTTTCTTCGATTGTTCGCAGTCGAGCAGCTGCTATCGTTTGCTCTTGGTCTTTTACGATAAAGTGGATTGCAGACGCTTCATGCTCATCTAGTTCAACATGCTCTGGGACACCTTGTTCTTCTACAAAGACTTTTTTTCTAACAGAGAATGCCAATGAAAGATCTCTTTCATTTTCGACAAGGCTAAAATGATACAATATTTACTCAGCCCCAGTTAGTCGGTAAGTTTCGTAAGTAGTCCAAGAGCCATCTTCAAGTTGATAAACTAAATGAATACGATCAATTACTTCCTGTTCGTTGACGCCAATCATACGTAATTGACCATAGATGTCGTCATGTTCTGTTTCAGTTAAATCCTGTGCAATTGTAATATGTGGAATAAAGACATGCTTCGGTTTTCCAATCTTCAATTGCTCCTGAAGATCTTGATGCAGCTTGTTTAGTTGGTTAGTTGGTTCTACTTTGAAATAAATAACATTTGTAATTGGGAAGAAAGAACTAACTTTCGTTGCGTGAATATTTAAAGGTGCATGGGTTTCTGCAATAGCAGCAATCGTTTGAGAAATGTTATTGATTTCTTTTTCGTCAGCCTCAAACGCTTCTTTTAATGTAACATGCGGTGTAATTTTAGAATAACGTGAATCGTATCTTTTGCGATATGTGTTAGCTAAATCTTGTAATTTTTTAGATGGAAATGCTACAATACCGTATTTCATAATCTAAGCCCCCCTAAATTTTCATGATACTAACAATTATAACAGAATTTAAAAAAATTCGACATTTCTCTTAAACAGTAATTAACTGAAATTTTCAATTAATGCCCTTTTAAGATCGGGCTTCCAATACTTCCACGTATGATTTCCATCCGTTTCTTCATAAAAGGTCTCGTAACCCTTTGAATTTAGCAATGTGTGAAGTTGACGATTCGGTGCTAGAAAATCTTTTATCTTTTTATCTGTTGTTAGGACTTTATCTTCACCTTTACCAATAACATGATAAATTGAAACCGCATTCATATTATTCGATTCTTCTACAATTTTTAATACATGTTCGTCCACATATGGAGATTGTAATATCGCTTTTCCGAAAATTGTAGGGTATTTGAATGCTGCAAGAAGCGAAACCGTAGCTGCCATTGAATCTCCAATGACACCGCGTGTTGATCCTAGTTGATAAGTGGAATATTCCTGATCCAGATAGGGAACGAGCTCATGTGCAAGGAAACGTAGATATGCCTCATGCAATTCACCAGTGGGAATATATTTTTTTCTTCGATCTTCAACACTTTTATAAGGTATTCCAACAATAATAATATTTTCGATTTCATAATCGTTCAGTAACTCGTCTGCTATACGAGTGATACCGCCTAACTGGAAATAATCCTTACCGTCCGACGCAATTAAAATGTTATATTTATTTAGTGGAGTATAATTTGCTGGAACATAAATTAATAATTCCACTTCTTCGTTTAATGAAGCGCTAAAAAAAGCAACTTCATTAATGGTTCCTCGATCCATAAAGGGGACCTCCTTGTCATCAATAGATGTATGGAAATTGTATCATAACGAATCTTCAACGTGTACTATGTAGTATGAAGTGTGTGCTATGAAAAAATTTTAAATCTACATACTATAAATGAAATGGGGATAGTTAGTATGCATGAGAAAAATGTTCGTGTTCCGTCAGAAGCTGTTGCACTGGCAACCCAAAATGCGTTAAATAGACGTGGTGTGAAAATAGAGGACATCGCTGAAATTGTATATCAAATGCAATTGCCATATAATGAAGGCCTGCTAATGGAGCATTGTATAGATTCCGTGGAACGGGTTTTACGAAAACGAGAAGTTCAACATTCCGTGCTCGTAGGCATTGAGCTGGACGAACTTGCAGAAAAGAAAATGCTATCCGAGCCCCTGCAAACCCTTATTGAGTCCGATGAAGGCTTATTTGGCGTTGATGAAACACTGGCATTGGGCGCGGTGATGACATACGGAAGCATTGCTTTAACAACTTTTGGCTATTTGGATAAGGATAAGGTAGGCATCATCAAAAAACTGGATACTAAGTGCGGTTCAAGTGTCCATACATTTTTGGATGATTTAGTAGGCAGTATCGCAGCAAGTGCCGCCTCCAGAATTGCCCATCGTATGCGTGATTTGGAGGAGGATGGAGAAACGTTTGCAGACGTTCCTGCGTTAGTGCTAGAATCATCATCCAATTCCGATTCAGAAATCTAGGTGGATTGTTTTATTGGAGGATGGGAGCAGCGAATGCTTATCGCAAAAAGACTTAGCGATCTGCGAGATTTTCTAATAAAATAATAAAACAGATGCAGAAATATAATTAGTAAGAGAGGCAAAACAATGAAACCAAAGGATATCAAAACATTGATTACAAGCGGTACAGTGATTTTAGCTGTAGTGCTATATTTGTTATTTAGATAGTTTGCAGTTGCGAAGGCGTTTTGAAGGGATTAAAAGGGAATCATCGGCTCGGATAAAATCTACCCTCCCCCAGAATCATCATCTTCTAAATAAACAAACGCTGAAGTAATGTTCTGTACCGAGGAAGAGCCTGAAGAAGCAGGCTTTCGTCCACTAAAACAATCATATTAGTAAATTGAATTCAACTCACCTTTATCAAGAAGGTGAGTTTGTTTTATGAGGGAATTTTGTAATTGAGGTTTGATGAGGTAGGTACTATTAGAAGGATGAACTCGCGCGTAAAAGGAGAAAACCCGCACGTAAGGTTGTGAAAGTCGCACGTAAACAAAGAAAACCCGCACGTATAGTTGTGAAAGACGCATGTAATCAAGAAACCCGCAAATAAAAGGTGAAAAGTCGCACGTAAAAGGAGAAAACCCGCACGTAAAGTTGAGAAAGACGCCCGTAACCAAGAAACCCGCACATAAAA
>DAMDNS010000074.1:0-4531 GCA_032083605.1 Ureibacillus sp. | reverse complement strand
GGTGAAAAGTCGCACGATAACAAAGAAAACCCGCACGTAAAGTTGAGAAAAACGCACGTAATCAAGAAACCCGCACATAAAAGGTGAAAAGTCGCACGATAACAAAGAAAACCCGCACGTAAAGTTGAGAAAAACGCCCGTAATCAAGAAATGCGCACATAAAAGGCGAAAAGTCGCACGATAACAAAGAAAACCCGCACGTAAAGTTGAGAAATCCGCTCGTAACCAAGAAACCCCGCCCGTAAAAATCCAAGCCCCATCCCGAACCAAAATTAAAAGACCCTCCTCGTTAGAAAAGGGTCTCGTCGCCTATTTATACAATTTGAAATTCACTACACAAAAATCTAAACGCAACAATAATTAGTAATCAACTTGCTGTCCAAAGTCTTCTTGTGGCAATTCTTCTTCCTCTTGATTTAAGAATAAAAAAGATTCGTCTTCTAACTGATGTACTTTTTCTCCATTTAATCCAATAGACAAAGGCCCTGAAAAAATTTTCTCCCACCAAGTTTCAGTCGAAATCATATTAAATTGCCCCCTTAATATTGTCTTTTTCCTTCTAAATACCATTTGTAGAGTAAAATTAAACATTCAAGAAGGAATTAGACGTTAGATTGTAGTAAATTGTACATAGTTATTATGAACAAATATATTTTAATTATGTATTTAAGGGTAGGGATGTAGATGGCAAGATATACAGCGCAAGATGTGGAAACTATGATAGAAGAGCAAAAAAAATTTTTTTTAACAGGTCATACAAAGAATATAGAGTTTCGAAAAAAACAGTTACTTAAGCTAAAGGATAAAATTAAGCAATACGAAAAAGAAATTTTAAAGTCTTTAAATATGGACTTGGGTAAGAGTGAATTCGAAGCCTATTCAAACGAAATAGGGATTGTTTTAGAGAGCATTGCCTACTTCGTCAAAAACATAGATGAATGGGCGAAACCTGTTCAGGTGAAAACACCCATTCATTTTCAACCTGCGAAAAGCTTTATTGTAAGAGATCCTTATGGTGTGGTCCTGATTATCGGGCCATTCAATTATCCGTTTCAGCTTGTAATGGAGCCGTTAATTGGTGCTATTATCGGGGGGAATACTGCGATTGTAAAGCCTTCTGAAACGACGCCACATACTACGGAAATCATAAAAAAAATCCTTGAAGAAACTTTTGATACTTCTTTTGTCAGAGTAGTTGAAGGAGAAAAAGAAGAGGTGACGCATCTCATTCACGCTTCATTTGATTATATTTTCTTTACTGGTAGTGTGGCGGTAGGGAAAATTGTTATGCGCGCGGCAGCTGAAAAGTTAACACCGGTTACGTTGGAACTTGGAGGGAAAAGTCCGGCAATTATCGACCAAACTGCCAACATTGAAGTTGCTGCGAAACGAATAATCTGGGGGAAATTTAACAACACTGGCCAAACCTGTGTGGCTCCCGATTACTTGCTGGTGCATAGCTCTGTCTATGAGAAGGTCATGAAAGAATTGCAAAAGACAATCGTCCAATTTTATGGTAAGGACGCTCAAAAAAGCGGTGACTACGGGAGAATTGTTAACAACCGCCAGTTTTCTCGTTTACAAAATTTACTTAAGGCCGAAAAAGAAAATATTACCTTCGGGGGAAAATTTGACGAAGAAGATCTTTACATTGAACCGACGCTTTTGGAAAACATCAATTGGTCTAGCCCGAGTATGGAGGATGAAATCTTTGGTCCAATTTTACCTATAATCCAATATGACAATCTAAAATACACCATCCATCAAATTCAAAAGCTGCCTAAGCCTCTAGCTGCCTATTTCTTCTCGGAGCACGAAAAAGCGATTGATTATTTCCTTGAAGAACTGCCTTTCGGGGGCGGTTGCATTAATGATACCGTTACACATGTCGCAAATCCTTATTTACCGTTTGGAGGAGTTGGTCCGTCTGGTGTGAATGCATATCATGGCAAGGCAAGCTTTGAGAACTTTAGCCATCCAAAATCCATCATGAAGCGCTCCTCAAAATTGGCGAATAATTTATTATTCCCACCATATAAGCAAAAATTAAAACTCGTTAGAACGATGCTAAAATAACAAATTACTGATGAAAAAGGGCTCGATTTTCGTTAAATTTTACGGAAATCGAGTTTTTCGAAAAATGATCGAACTTACCTTTTATTCAAATGCACTAAAAGTGGTATAATATTGTATACAAAAATTATCAGAAGTGCTCGGTTTCTATTTTTCATGGATAAGAACATAGAAAGTTTAAAAATTTCTCATCTGCATAAGTGCACTAAGGCTAGTCCCAAAAGGCATGACGATTGGCCAGTTTTCTAATTTAGAAAATACATAACTTTATGAGGTTGTCGATTTTTGGTGAATTTTGATATTATTAATTTTATTTAGTAGTTACGGAAATTGAGGGGGCTTTTTAGTGAATAATGTATTTGATGAAAAACGTACAATTGATTTATTAGGTCAATTAGTAAATATTCCTAGTCCATCAGGCTATACAACAAAAATTATGCAGTTCATAGGAAGTTATTTACATAATCTGGGTGTCGATTATAAACAAACAAATAAAGGTGCTATTATCGCGACAATAGAGGGTGAAAATACAGCAGCCCACCGTCTATTGACAGCCCATGTCGATACGTTGGGTGCAATGGTGAAAGAAATAAAACCAAGTGGTCGATTAAAGCTAGCTATGATTGGCGGCTTCAAATGGAATGCAGTAGAGGGTGAATATTGTACAATCCATACTGCTGATGGGAAGAAAATTCGTGGTACAATCCTGCTTCATGAAACGACAGTGCATGTTTATAAAAATACGGATGCCATCAAAAGAGATGAAAACCATATCGAAGTGCGTATAGATGAAAAATGCTTTAAAGCAGAGGAGGTACGTGCCATCGGAATCGAAGTAGGAGACTTTGTTTCCTTTGATGCCCGCTTTGAGACTACGGATACAGGATTTATTAAATCACGGCATTTGGATGATAAAGCAAGTACAGCCTTACTATTGCAATTAGTGAAGCACATCAAAGAAAACGAAATTCAATTACCATATACAACACATTTCTATATCTCGAATAACGAAGAGATTGGCTACGGCGGAAACTCGAATGTTCCTGAAGAAGTAGTGGAATATATTGCGGTTGATATGGGAGCCATTGGTGATGGCCAAAGCTCTGATGAGTATACGGTTTCTATTTGCGCAAAAGATTCTAGTGGGCCTTATCATTATGAGTTAACGAGACATCTAGTTGAGTTGGCTAAAGCAAATGCCATTGATTATAAGCTTGATATTTATCCAAATTATGGCTCAGATGCTTCAGCAGCAATTCGTGCAGGCTTTGATGTGAAACATGCCTTGTTCGGACCGGGCATCGAGGCTTCTCATGCCTATGAGCGTACCCATGTTGACTCGTTACGAGCGACAGCACAATTGCTATACACTTATATAATTTCACGAATGGATTCGGAGGCGTAATCATGTATACAGAGGAATTATTAAGTGTCATCCCGTTAAAGAAGGTTTTGGGGCAGTTACCCAATACAATTAAGGATCTTTCGATTGATTCAAGAAGTGTGCAACCGAAAAGTGTATTTATTTGTATCGAAGGTGAAACAGTAGATGGTCATAACTTTGCACAAAAAGCAGTAGATGCTGGGGCAACAGTAGTGGTAGCGAATCGCGAGCTTTCACTTGAAGGTGATGTTGCACAAGTTATCGTAAAAAATACTGACCGTTCTTTAGGATTACTAGCTGCCAAGTTTTTTGATTATCCCTCTAATGATCTGATGATGATTGGTGTTACTGGGACAAATGGCAAGACTAGCGTTTCCGGCATTATTCATCATATGCTCGTCGGAATGGGTGAGCGATCCGCTCTTTCCGGCACGATTGGTTTTGAACTAAACGGTGTACTTTATGAAACAGCTAATACAACTAATGATGTTCTAAGTACACAGCAAATGATTTTCCGTGCAAAAATGGAAGGCTGCCAAGCAATGGTGATGGAGGTATCTTCTCATGGCCTTGCGCTTGGAAGACTGGCTGGAGTGGATTACGACGTAGCGGTGTTCACCAATCTAACGCATGATCATTTGGATTTCCATGGAACGATGGAGGAGTACGGCAATGCGAAGGGGCTATTGTTCTCTCAACTTGGGCAGGATTTCACTAAAAACAAATATGTGGTTTTAAATGCAGATGATCCATGGTCTGAAAAATATGAGACAATGACTTCTTTTCCTGTTTGGACATATGGATTAAAAAATGATGCGATTTTCAAAGCGGAAAATTGTAATTATGAAGATGGTCTAACTACCTTTGATATGATTACACCTGAAGGGAAATTCCCGGTTACAATGCACTTGCTTGGGGAATTTAATGTTTATAATGTGTTGGCTGCAACAGCTGTATTTTATGCAAGAGGCTACTCACTAGAGGAAATTATTGAGCAAATCGAGGATCTAGCACCTGTACGCGGACGTATGGAACGTGTAAATACTGATTTGCCATTACAAATTTTCCTTGATT
>DAMDNS010000073.1:0-8902 GCA_032083605.1 Ureibacillus sp. | reverse complement strand
AGTGTCACACAGCTTGCTGCCCTCAATCTCGGTCGGACATCACAGGATTTCTTGCAATGGGCTACCCAAGAATTCAATGTCTTCCGTTTAGCAAGCCCTTATGTTCAAGTTAGTTCCATCATGCCACAGAAACGGAACCCCGTTTCCATCGAGCATACGCGCTCCCTGCTGTCTTCTGTTGCGGGCGATGCTTCAACCGTCCTGCAAATGATTCATAATACTCCGTTTGGCGATATTGTTGATACGGAAGATGACATGCAGCCCTATCTGTGGAGAGCGATGGAAAAATTAAGTGGAATCTATAAGCTTTTTGGAAGCTTAGTGGTTACAATGGATGTAAATAAAGAAAAGCTTTTAAAGCGTGCAGAAAATAGCTTCGCAAATGTGACAGAACTGGCGGATTCTCTTGTACGCTCCGAAAACATTTCCTTTAGACAGTCCCATCAAATTGTTAGTGGTTGTATTAAAACACTTGTTGCAGAAAAGAAGGATTCCCTTGATCACTTAACTTGGGAGCTGGCAAACCAAAAGTCACTAGAAGTAACAGGCAAACCTTTAAAAATCTTAAAAGAACCATTTTATAATGCCTTAAAGCCAGAGTTTTTCATCAAGGTACGCTCGCTTAAAGGTGGACCTGCACCGGAAACGATGCTTAAATCACTTGAGCAAGCCGAAAATACATCCAGACAGCTTTCACAATGGGTAAAAGAAAAAAACGACCAAATCAGAAAATGTGAAGAACAGCTCCGACATTTTTTAAAAGGATGGACTTATGCATGATGGAACCAATCATATTAGCAGTAGATGGCGGTGCAACGAAAACCACTATTACCATACAAACAATACAAGGAAAATGCCTTTTTGAAACAACAGCATCCGGCTCTAACTATCAAGCAATCGGCGGCGAGGCGGCGAGCAAGATAATCAATCACTTTCTTCAAGATGCTTATCATTCTACTAAACTTAAAAATATTGATGTCGCTGTGTTTGCTATGGCAGGAATCGATACCGCTTCCGATTTAGAAATCGTTACTGATATCATTAATCAAAGCCTGCTAAATACATCATTTCATATAGGCAAATTAGTTATTGAAAACGATGTTCAGGCGGCCTTAATTGGTTTAACCCAACATCAACCTGGTGCCTTATTAATTTCCGGGACTGGATCGATTGCATGTGCTGCAGATGGCAATGGCAAAGTAATTCGTGCTGGAGGTTGGGGGCACCGCGCAAGCGATGAAGGAAGCGGCTATTGGATTGGCCGGCAAATTCTAAGATCCATTTTCAGAGCAGAGGATGGACTTAATCAGCCAACTATTCTAAAAAAACTCGTTTTTGAAAAACTGCAAATAGACTCCATAGATCAGCTGATGAATTGGCTCTACCAACCAGATTATACAAATGCACAAACAGCCAGTATTAGTTCGGTATTACCGGAAGCAGTTGCACTTGATGATGATACGGCAATCGCTATCGCCCAACAGGCTGCACAGGAGCTCTATTTATTGATTAAAGCTACACTCACCAAGCTTCCATATGATGAAGGCAGGCCCTTCACTCTGTATTTAAACGGGGGCATTTTACGGCATAATCCATGGATTCTAAATTATTTACAACAGCAAATTCACAACTCCTATCCTTCAATACCCCTTGTATTAAGTGAAAATAATCCAATTGAAGCGATTGTAGAAAGAGCAAAATTCGCTTTTCCTTTTGAAAAATACGATTTATCGCCCTAATAGCAAAACTGCTGTCGCATCTTTAACGGATTTTTACGAAAACTAATCCCTTCCTTTCACTAAAAAAGAAGCCGCCTCAAGTCTTACTGAGACGGCTTCTTCCAGCTTTATAGTTCCATTTTCTTCAATCCTTCATCCGTTGAGAAATATAAATAACCATCTTCAACAAATAGGTTATTTACCTCATCCCGGTACAAAATTGATTCGCCCGTGCCATCTGTCCGAATCTTGGAAAGAAAAGCCCCATTAGAGTAATTGCTAAAATAGAGCCAATCATTAAAGCCGACGATAAATTGGGCACGGCTATCCGTGAGACGTGTTGTTTCGCCAGTATTAATATCCATGCGGTATAAAATATTATCATCGTCTACGTTACTATAATAGATTAAACCGTCCTGCTCATAGGCATGATCGATTTGTGCCATAAAATTAAACTTCGTATCGGACGATTTCGGATAATCAGTCTGAATCCAGGTATGATCAAGCTCCATTTTCGCATCATCGATTAAGAAATATTCGTAGCGAACAACGTTTTTGCGATCCGGAGTCGGATCATTCCATGTTGTATCAAGATGATACCACTTACCATCCACCTTCACCAGATTCCAGGCATGTCCACCAGTATAGACTTCCCCAACAACGTATTGCGTTTCAACACCAAGGGCTTGAAGCATTTTTAAGGCCAACAATGCATAGCCTTGGCAAACCCCTTTATGCTCTTGTAGAACAGCATAGGCACTATGCGGACTTGCCGTCGATTCTTCACTATATTCGGTAGATTTAACAATATAGTCATTCACGAACTTCACCTTTTGAAAGTCGGACATTTCTTCTGATGAAACAGTTGATAGTATACTTGCGACTTTTTCGTTCACAACCTGCTCTTGCGCCGAATTGGTTAAGTAGGTTTGGTGAACCCTTATCTTCGCATCAAAACTGCTATACTCATATTCAATAGTACGGTCTGCTAGATGGCCAAGAAGATAATGGTCCCGGCCTGCTGCTTGATCGACAGCTGCTTGAATGAGATTTTCAATATCCGCGGTACTGCCAACATAATGGATTTCAAAATTCGTTTCCCATCTACTTAAATAATAGTAGAAAGAATCCTCTAACTCCTCTTTTGTTTGGACACTGTCCGGCAAATCTACATCCATTGTAACTAAAGAATCGGTTGCGGTCGTCACGAGATTATCTTTGGCGGAGTTGACCGTTGATAATACATCAGATGTTGCGTCCTGTATAATCACTTCATTATCACTAATAAATTGCTTTGCTTCATCGAGCCATTGCGAGCCGAAATCATATATCGGCTTTATAAGTACAATAGCTATGACGAGAAAAGTTATTCGTTTTAACAACGTACATCACCTCTACATGATTTCTAGCTTTCTTGGCAAACTTAGTTAAATTTCGTATTCTATCGAAGGCATATATTTATCGCCAAAAATTTTCTGCAGCACTTCATGGGCTTCTTCTTTCATGTCATCTGTAATCGAAGAATAAATGACCGAAATGGCTTTTGTAATCACAACCATATCATCAGCTAAACCTACTGCCGGCAACATATCTGCAATCAAGTCGATCGGTAAAATAAAGTACCCAAGCACACCAACGAGCATCAGCTTATGTTCCTTTGGCAAATCCGGACTTTTCAAAGCGCAGTATAAAATAGCTACGCTGTATAAGGCTTTAAATCCTAAATTTGCCCCGTACTTTTTCACTTTGCTCATAAATTTATCTGGTGAATAATGTTTTTCCTTCCCGCGTATCGTAGTCTCCAAGTGCAAATCCTCATTCATTTAACTTCCTCCTCTAATCCCATAAACAATTGTTTAATTCATTACTATCATTACCAATTAATCAAAAAAGTACTACATAAAAGGTTATTCTATAAAAGAAATCGTTTTCCTTTGAATACCATTACGAAATTTCAAAAGTAAATGTTGGAGTTCTTACTTTACTTTGAGCATTTTCGTATAAGTAGTAATCATTTGTTCAATCAGCTCTTGGATGTTCGTTATTTCATCATAATAGATAATGGAGTTCTTTTTTAATCGCATATGTCCAATGGGAATTTCATAGATGGGGGTATTCCGCCCGATTGCCTCCACCAGCATGTTCGAATCATAACTAAATGATTCCCCCGGTACTTTCAGAAGCCAATAAAGTGCTTGTCTTGGAATACAACGCAAGCCGGTCTGTGTGTCAAGTATTCGTTTATGAAATAAAAAAGCAAACATGATTGAAGCTGCTTGATTGCCAAGTCTATTTTTTAAAGGCACTTCTTTTGAATGAAAGTTTCGCACACCCAAAACAATCCCATCTGAAAATAGCTGTGCATTATGTACAAGTTGCTTCACATCTCGGATTTTATGCTGTCCATGGGCGCCGACGGTAATTACGGACTTCACCTCAGGCAATCTCTTCAAACAATAGGAAAATCCTGTTTTTAATGCTCGTCCCTTCCCCATATTAATACCATGGTGAATGACTATACATTTCTCTAATAATTGAAGTTCATTAAAAATAGATTGATACTTTGCATCGCTTCCGTCATTTACTATGATAATTGATTCAATTTCTAATTGTATGAGCTCTTTTACAAAGCTGATCACGGATGGTAGTGGATTTAGAGCAGGTACAATGACAGCTATAGGAACCACGCTATATATTCTCCCTACTAAAATAGTATGTTTTTTTATTTTCAACTTCAATGGTAATTAAATGCAGATGTTCTCTGCGCCAAAGCCTATAACAACGATTATCTGTTTGTCTTTAGACTATTTGCTTACTAAATTGGGGAGACCTTCTTTTCAACGCGCTCCACCGGAATATGTTGAAAGCTTTTCACATCGAACAAACCGGTATCAGTAAGCTTTAGCTCTGGTATCACCGGTAAGCTTAAAAATGATAATGTCAAAAAGAAATGGAAATGTAGATCTGGGTGAATTTCATGAAGTGCCCTGTGTGTTTCCTTAATCTTTTCCGTTGCTTTTAAAGCGTCTAATGTTGTCATTAGTCCTGCAATCGGTAGAGCCAAGGATCCAATTACACTCCCTTCCCTTACCACAACTAGTCCGCCTTGCATATCTTGCAACGCCTTTAGAGCATATAGCATGTCCTCATCATTTGTTCCTACAACAATCGCGTTATGTGAGTCATGTGCTACCGTCGTTGCAACAGCTCCCTCTTTCAGGCCAAAGCCATGAACAATTCCTAAGCCAATTGTTCCTAAGGAATGATGACGCTCTACCACTGCCATTTTTAATAAGTCCTTTGCAATGGACGGCACAAATTGACCATTCTCAACATCTACTTCCATTTCTAGATGCTTGGTTGTAATCTGATTTGGCATAATTCCAATGACATTTGCTACATTCCCGCTTTTAAATAGGATTGCTAAATCATTTGGAGTTAAATTTGGTATATGAACAGAATTTAAGATAGATTCATCTATTTTAGCTGTATCCTTCACTTCATGGAGCACTTTGCCGTTTTGCGCAATCTTTTGCCCGTTTTTCCAAACAGTAGCAATAGTCATCTTCTGTAAATCCGCCAGCATAACAAAATCAGCTGTATAGCCCTCTGCAATCGCCCCTTTATCATAAAGACGATAGCATTCTGCTGCATTTAAGGTAGCAAGCTGAATCGCTTGTAATGGATTCATTCCATTTTTAATGGCAAGAGAAATTGCAAAATTAATGCTGCCTTCTTCGATTAGCTCATCAAGATGCTTGTCATCTGTACAAAAGGCAAAACGACGAGCATTTGCTGGGGTTACTGCCGGTAATAGGTCCTCTAAATTTTTAGCCGCCGATCCCTCTCTGATAAGTACGTACATCCCTTGTTTCACTCGTTCGCGAGCTTCCTCTGCTGTTACACATTCATGATCTGTTTGAATACCAGCCGCGCGATAGCCACGCAGCTGTTCTTTTGTAAGCCCTGAGCCGTGACCATCTATAATTTTACCCCCTGTTTGGATAAGAGATAATTTATCCAGCATATCTGGATCTGTCCCTAGAACCGCGGGAAAGTCCATTACTTCTGCAAGTCCTAAAACTTCTTCATATTGAAGAAACGGCGCTAGGTCCTTTGCTTTCATCACTGCACCTGAATTCTCAAAGGAAGTACATGGCACACTGGATGGCAGCATAAAGTAAATATCCATTTGTGCATTTTTGGCATCCTCCAGCATGAAATTCATACCTTTTGAGCCTGAAACATTCACAATCTCATGGGGATCCGTAATCACGGAAGTGATACCATGCGGTAAAAGAATTTGGCTAAACTGGGATGGAGGCAGCATAGATGACTCAATATGTATATGTGCGTCGATCAAACCAGGAATCACATATCGCCCATTTGCATCCTCTACTACTTTTGCCGTGAATTCATCTTTCTCGTCAAGAGCAATGATCTTCCCTTCTGCAACAACGATATTGGCTTTTCTCCAGCACAAAGAAAAAACATCTGCTACATAAGCATTTTTTAAAATAAAGTCCGCTTCGATTCTATTTTGAGAAATATTTATAGATTTTGTCATTGCTGCATTGTTCAAGCCTCACAGCCCCTCCCTGAGATTATATTTCTTCCTATCATATACTATATTTTTTACATATCCTTTTTATGACTACTTGTGTAAAAAAACATATAACCAGCATTCTATATTGAAGAGGTATTAATAGATGAATCCTTCTGGGTTTTTATATTAAAGCCCTGAATTTTATGTAGCTAAAAGCTCTGGTAAGCAAAATCTACCAGAGCTTTTAGTTAACGAGAAACACTTTGTGATAATTCTTCTCTAAATGCTGCGATTGCAGTCTCTGTATTTACTGCTAATTCTAGGTCTTGCAAAACTTCTCCAATTTGACGTATTGCTTCCTCAAGCATTTCTGCTGTCGTATTTCCCATATGGCCAATTCGAAATGCTTTGCCCGCCAGGTGAGCTAGAGCACCCGCCACAATAACACCCTTATGTGATAGGAGTGTACGGAATGAGGCATCATCCACCCCTTCAGGATAAAGCATGCAGCTTAATGTAGGTGCAGCCACTTCCTCTGCAGCTAAGGATTCCATTCCAAACGTACGTAGAGCAGATCGAATACCACGACCAAAAGCAATATGACGCTTTTCTCTTTGTTCAATGCCTTCCTCTAGCACGATAGTTAATGCTGTATTATATGCATAGATTAAGTTTACCGGAGGCGTTGCGAAATACTTAGACGGATCTTGCATAATTGGTATCCAATTTTTTATATCACAATAATAGGAAGAGATTGTACCCAAGGCTTCCCGAGCTTCCAAAGCAGTTTGGTTGAATGCGACAATAGCAAGCCCCGGTGGAATACCAATTGCCTTTTGCGACCCAGTTAAAACGACATCGATTTTATAGTCTGGATGTCCATAAGTTTTGCTCATATTCTCATCAAGTGCTGCTGTTGCAACTACCCCATCTAAAATAACCAGTACACCCGCTTGTTTAATAATAGGAACGAGTGCATCAAGGTCAGAAATTACCCCTGTTGATGTATCTGCATGTGTAATGGTTACAGCTTTGTAATTCGTAACGGCTAGTTTTTCTTGTACAAGCCTTGGGTCAACTTGCTTACCCCATTCAGCCTGTAACACATCTACTTCTATTCCAAAGGCTGCAGCAAGCGGCGTAAAGCGATCACCGAAATAGCCATGACTAATGACAAGCAGCTTTTCCCCTCGACCAACTGTATTAACTATCGCCATTTCCATCGCCAATGTACCAGAACCTGCAACAATAAATACTTCTCCATCCGTTTGCAGCAATTCCCTTGTTTGCTTGATACTTGACTTGAATATAGCGGCAAATCGTGGATCTGTATGTCCCCTTGTTTCACTTGCTAGAGCCTCATAGATTTCATCTACTACGGGCGTCGGTCCTGGTACTAACAGCAACTCTTTGTTTTTCATGTCACAACATTCCCCTTTGCTATGTATTTTCCTATTTATTTCAATTCTTTCAACCTATGAGAAATTCCTTCTAAAAATTAAAAAGAATGTCTTACTAGCCCATCACAGCTAGCAAGACATTTCATCCCCATGTTAAAACTATATAATACCCCTTGTTTGAATCAATTAGAAATAGTGGATTGGAGGCAACGTATTTCTAATATGATTTTTAGCTGATTTTTTCGTAACCCGGTAAAGTTAGGAATTCAACAAATTCGTCTTGCTCGATTAAAGTCTTAAATAGCTCAGCCGCTTCTTCATAACGGCCAGAGTTATATGCTTGTTCCCCAACAGCAGCTTTAATTTTTGCAAGCTCTTCATCTAAAATTTCTAACGTTAATGCCAATGTGATTTTACGTCCGTCTTCCAGTACGCCTTTATCATGGCGAATCCATTGCCATACTTGGGTACGGGAAATCTCTGCAGTGGCTGCATCTTCCATTAAATTGTTAATAGGCGCAGCACCATTTCCACGCAACCATGATGCAATATATTGAACACCTACACTAGCATTGATATGAAGACCTTCTTCTGTAATTGTACCCCCTGGAACTGCAACTAGATCACCAGCAGATACATTTACATCTTCGCGTTTTTTATCAATTTGGTTCGGTGTTTTCATAACAGCATCAAATTGTTCCATTGCAACAGGGACTAATCCTGGATGAGCAACCCATGTACCATCATGACCATCTGTTGCTTCTCGCCGTTTGTCCTCTGCCACTTTTGCAAACGCAATCTTATTTGCTTCTTCATCATTTTTCACTGGAATTTGTGCAGCCATCCCACCCATAGCCGGCGCATTGCGCTTATGGCAAGTCTGTATACATAAAGATGTATAGGCTTTCATGAACGGCACTGTCATTGTCACTTGGCCACGGTCTGGCAACACAACATCCGGTTGATTACGCAGGCGTTTAATGAAGCTGAAAATATAGTCCCAACGTCCACAGTTAAGACCAGCAGAATGTTCACGTAATTCATAAAGAATTTCGTCCATTTCAAATGCAGCGACAATTGTTTCGATTAAAACTGTTGCTTTAATCGTTCCTTGTGGAATTCCCAGATAGTCTTGCGCATAAACAAAGACATCATTCCATAAGCGGGCTTCTAAATGGCTTTCAAGCTTTGGCAAATAGAAATACGGCCCTGTGTTGCGAGCAAGTGACTCTTTCGCA
>DAMDNS010000072.1:0-8969 GCA_032083605.1 Ureibacillus sp. | reverse complement strand
CATACCTTGATGTATATCTTGGTGAATGCACATTAGAAAAACACGATTAACCGCAATGGTGCGTTAAATCGATGTCGTCCGTCTAATATAATTTTTAAAACCAGCGATTATATTAGAAGTAAAAGAACTAGCGTTAACTATCCAAATTCTCAATTTACAGATAGTTAAATCAAACTAATTGAGTAAGTTATGTACCAAACTCATTATGAAACACGTTTCGATAACTGTCAAACTAATCTACATAGATTTATTTTTCGCCATTACTAACTTTCGGCTTTAATAACTCTTGCAATTCACTTGCATTTATGTCCTCAAACCAATTTTCGGCATGAAATTGCTGGATTTGAAAATAGCTTACTATCTCTGAGGGCTTCACTGAATAAATGCTTTCTACAATTTCATATAAACGTAATTCCTCTATTTTCTTCTTTTTCCATTTTTTCTTAATGCAAAAATTCCAAATATCCTCTATTTCAATTCCGTCGTATTCATAATATATAATCTCATCCATTTTGCTTTGTAATACGGGTAAAACCTCTTTGTATAGCTGTTCGAACTGAATCATGACAATCCCCCCAACCAGTAGTTTTAACTCACTGCATTCAAGCATACAAATATTGTATCTGAAATTTCTTGAAATGAGAAGGGATTGAATGAATGAGTTCATTTGTAAAAGGAACTGTATTTTTAACGTTTGTAATTTTCTTGTCTAAACTGTTCGGCTTCCTATATAGAATGCAGTTTATGCGGGTCGCGGGAGAAGAGGCTGTAGGTATATATATGACTGCCTATCCAGCATTTATCTTCTTTGTTTCGCTCTTGCAATTAGGCATACCGATTGCGGTTGCAAAAGTAATAGCCGAACTTCATGCAAAAAGAAGGGACAACCAGTTAAGAGCTGTAATGACAACAGCTTCAAGATGGGCCATTATTTCGATTATTATTTTTACACCGTTACTGTTCTTGTTTATACCATATCTGGCTGGGACACTTTTACATAACGATGCAACAAGATTGACGCTTTATATCGGTTTAGGAGCTGTTCCGATTGTAGTTTTTTCAGGATTAATAAGAGGATACTTACAGGGAATTGCTGTTATTTCGGCAACTGCTTGGTCCCAAATGCTGGAGCAGGTTATTCGTATTGCTTTAATTACATTATTATTGCCTTATTTAATTACATCTAACAACCCAGCATTAACTGCTGGATATGCAATGGCGATCACAGCATTTGGAGAGGTTTTCTCATTCATTTATTTGTATATTGTCTATAGATATAAGAAAAAGAAACCAAAGAAAAACGATGCAACTAAAGCCTACCCTGCAATGCCACTCTTGAGAATTGCTGTGCCATCAGCAGGCAGTCGATTATTTGGTACGTTTACTTGGTTTTTGGAACCGATTGTATTTTTAAAAGCATTAACCGTTTCGGGTCTTACAGCAGTTGGTGCTACAACATTATACGGTATTATTTCAGGTGTACATGTTCCTTTACTATTATTCCCTTCCTTCATTCCAAATGCGCTTGCAATTGTATTGATACCAGCAGTAAGCGATGCTGTTGCAAGAAATAATTATCAATTATTAAATGAACGAATCGGCATTTCTTTACGTTTATCTTCATTGGTTGGTTGCTATGCAGCAACTTATTTCTTCATCCATGGCGATGAACTGGCTATGAGGCTTTTCGATTTAGAAGAGAATCGCAGTTTTATGAAGATACTAGCGCCAATTTTTTATTTTTATTATATCCAAAGCCCGCTCCATTCCATTTTGCAGGCAATCGATGAAGCACGTCCTGCCATGATGAATTCCATTTATGGCGGACTTGGAAAACTGTTCGTTATGTTTGTACTAGCCTCCCAGCCGTTCATTCAAGAATATGGAGCAATCATTGCTATTGGCTTTGGTGTTTTAGTTACTTCGTTTTTACACATGGCAACATTGCGTGGGCATAAGATGATTGCGGCAGGCTTTAGATTCTTTGCTATTCCATATGGGATTTTCATTTCAACTTGCTTTATACAGTCCTACCTGATACCAAAGGCTGAGTTTAGCTTTTGGACAAATAGTGCCTTCACTTTACTCATTTTGACGCTATTATTAGTGCTTACAAATCAAATTAAATGGAGTGATTTTAAAGTATTGCGCTCAGTTGTTTCACGTCGACTTTAGTTGAACATGGATTTCATTGTTTTCATAGCAGCAATAGAATATATCTTGAATCCTTTCGCTGAAACCTTCTTTTTCAAGCTCATTTAGTAACCAATTTTTATCTTTATTCAATAGCTTTAAATGCTTTTCGACGATGTAGCCATCCACAATCAGCGGCAAAATTAGTGGATCGTCGCTTTTTAGAAAAATAGATAACTTACCCGAGGGTTCCAAGAAGGCATAGTCAATTTGCTGGATAGATGGAACCCTCTCTTCACGCATTTGTTGGAATAAGTCATCTAAATTGTAGCGTTGTTTTCTCATTTCCGCTTGGTCAATAACGCCATCACGTACAATCAGTGATGGATCTCCATCTATCACATCACGCATTTTTTTACTTTTTAAAGTTAATATAGAGTTTATAAACTGGATTATCAGCAAAATAATAATCGGGAAGATATTTTGGAAAACCGGCTTATCTACATCCTCCAAGGCAAATGCTACACATTCGGCAATCAAGACAAAGACAACCAAGTCCATTATGCTTAACTCGCCCACTTCTCTCTTACCCATTAGGCGAAAAACAACTAAAATAAAAATATACAGAAAGACCGTTCTAATAAGAATTTCAATATAAGTTTCCATATATCCACCACACCCTCCACTAGTCATTTTGAGCACCTGGCGTTATAAGTATGCATTTAAAAGATAACCTTCGTGAAAGAAAGATTCTTAAGATTTGAAAAAGCATTAAAAAGTATACTCCGTAAAATGAAAAAAGCTTACTAATTCGGAGCTTGTCCGATTTAGTAAGCTTTTGGTTTTTTAATTATTATTCAGTAATTACTCGACCGATTGCTTGGCGCTCGAATTTTAAACGAGTTTTACCATCAACAATAATATAAACTGCACCATCCTCAAGAGCATCAACTTCTCCATGCAGTCCACCAATAGTTACCACACGGTCTCCTCGTTTAATGCCATTTTGCATTTGAACAGTTTGCTTTTGTTTCTTTTGTGCTGGACGGATTAAAATAAACCACATCGCAACGAACATAATAATAATTGGAAGTAACCCAACTAACGTATCACCCATAATTTTATGTCCTCCTTTCTAAATCTCACTTCTTAAGTATAGTATATATTGAATAGAAAAAGCGATTTGAAACTATTATTTTTATGAAAATAATCACACTTTTTCATATTCTTCAATTTTTCGCCATAAAAATAAGCAATAAATTAGAAATTTTTAGCATCTGGCTTGTTAAATCCGTATTTTTCGAAGAATTCTTCGCGGAAATCACCTAGACGATCCTCGCGAATAGCTTGTCTTACTTGTTCCATTAACTTCAATAAGAAATGTAAATTATGATACGTTGTTAATCGAATTCCAAACGTTTCTTCCGTTCTGATTAAATGACGTACATATGCACGTGTATAGTTTTTACATGTATAGCAATCACAGTTTGGATCAATTGGGCTAAAGTCGCGTGCGTATTTGGCATTTTTCACGACTAAGCGGCCTTCTGATGTCATTAATGTTCCATTTCTTGCGATACGTGTCGGCAATACACAGTCGAACATATCAATACCACGAATCGCTCCATCAATCAATGAATCTGGTGAGCCTACTCCCATCAGATATCGAGGTTTGTTTTCTGGTAACAATGGTGTTGTAAACTCCAGCACGCGATTCATGATATCTTTCGGCTCTCCTACAGAAAGACCACCGACTGCGTATCCTGGAAAATCAAGCTCCACTAGAGCTTCCGCTGATCGCTTACGTAAATCTTCAAACTCTCCACCTTGTACTATTCCAAATAACCCTTGGTCTTCTGGACGCGCGTGTGCTTCTTTACAGCGTTTTGCCCAACGTGTCGTACGGTCAACCGAGTTTAGCATATATTCATAAGTTGCTGGATATGGTGGACACTCATCAAACGCCATCATAATGTCGGAACCTAAATCATTTTGAATCTCCATCGCTTTTTCCGGACTTAAGAAAAGCTTGTCCCCGTTTAAATGATTACGGAAATGAACGCCCTCTTCTTCAATTTTACGGAAATCGCTTAATGAAAATACTTGGAATCCACCTGAATCTGTTAAAATCGGACGGTCCCAGTTCATAAATTTATGAAGACCTCCTGCTTCTTTCACGATATCATTCCCTGGACGCAGCCATAAATGATATGTGTTGGAAAGGATAATTCCTGCATCCATTTCTTTTAAATCTTCTGGAGACATCGTTTTCACTGTTGCTTGTGTTCCTACAGGCATAAATGCTGGTGTTTCAAAAGAACCGTGTGGTGTATGAACAATCCCAAGTCTTGCACCTGTTTGTTTGCATGTTTTAATAAATTCATAAGTTACTGCCGGTTTTGTCATTTTATAAATTCCCTTTCGTGTGAAGTAAGAACAGTACTTCAATTAGTCTTTGGGTTATCCCCGATTATTAAACATTTTTCAATCTAAATTATGACCGTGATGGTCGAATGAACATCGCATCTCCAAAACTGAAGAATCGATATTTTTCTTCCACTGCTTTATTATACGCATTTAAAATAATTTCTCTAGATGTTAGTGCACTTACTAGCATCACTAAAGTAGATTTGGGTAAGTGGAAATTCGTTATAAGTCCGTCGATTGCTTTATACTCAAAGCCTGGGTATATAAAGATACTTGTCCAGCCTTGTTCAGCTTGAATTTCTCCATCGTATTTTTGTGCAATTGTTTCAAGAGTTCTTGTGGATGTTGTACCTACCGCAACCACCTTGCCACCATTTGCTTTTGTACGATTAATCGTATTTGCAGCTGATTCAGTCACGCTATAAAACTCTGAATGCATATCGTGACTTTCGATGGATTCCACACTAACAGGACGGAATGTGCCTAGCCCGACATGCAGGGTAATAAAAACAATTTCCACGCCTTTTGCTTTAATTTGCGCTAAAATTTCATTAGTAAAATGCAAGCCCGCTGTAGGTGCTGCAGCAGAACCAATTTCTTTGGAATAAACCGTTTGATAGCGTTCACGATTTTCCAATTTTTCGTGGATATATGGTGGAAGCGGCATTTCTCCAAGCTGGTCTAAAATCTCATAAAAGATTCCATCATAGCTAAACTTAAATAATCTGCCACCATGATCTAATTCACCGGTACACGTCGCTTTAAGGAGACCATCGCCAAAGGTAATCTCTGTCCCTACTTTTACGCGTTTCGCTGGTTTAACTAACGTTTCCCACTCATCATCATTACCTTGCTTCAGTAATAAAACCTCAATATGGGCACCTGTTTCTTCCTTTACACCAAAAAGTCTTGCAGGCATTACGCGTGTATCGTTTAAAACAAGGCAATCCCCTTCTTGCAATTCATCAACAATTTGTGGAAAATGACTATGTTGAATCTCGCCTGTTTTTCTATCAACAATCATTAACCGACTTGCTGTACGGTCTTCTAATGGAGTTTGTGCAATCAGCTCTTCAGGTAAATTAAAATCAAAATCTTCTACTTTCATATTTACAACTTCTTTCATTATGATTGTTCTGGATAAGTATAACCAAAATGGTCATACGCTAACTTTGTTGCTTCCCGCCCTCTTGGAGTTCGTTGAATAAACCCTATTTGCATTAAGTAAGGTTCATAGACATCCTCTATCGTCTGGCTTTCCTCGCCAATCGAAGCGGCAATCGTGTCAAGGCCAACAGGGCCGCCTCGGAACCGTTCAATCATACTAGTCATTAGTTTATGGTCAATATGATCCAGTCCTTGCGGGTCTACCTGCAGCAATTCAAGCGCTTGATTGGCTAATAGATGCGAAATAGCCCCATCCCCAATCACTTGGGCATAATCTCTTACTCGCTTCAACAAGCGGTTTGCAATACGTGGAGTCCCTCTGGAACGGCGTGCAATCTCGCTGGCAGCCGGTCGGTCTATTTCTACATTAAATAATTGGCTGCTGCGCAAGACGATTTCAACCAGTGCTTCTTCATCGTAAAAATCGAGTCTTAATAATACACCAAATCGATCTCTTAAAGGAGCAGATAATGCGCCTGCTCTTGTGGTAGCACCTACTAATGTAAATGGCGGTAAATCTAATCGAATTGACCGCGCTTCGGGCCCCTTCCCTACCACGATATCTAAACAAAAATCCTCCATGGCTGGGTAAAGAACCTCTTCGATTGCTCGAGGAAGTCGATGAATCTCATCTATAAATAAAACATCACCAGGCTGCAGCGAGCTGACAATCGCCGCCAGATCACCGGGACGTTCAATTGCAGGTCCACTTGTTAATCGAATATTAACATCCATCTCATTGGAAATAACTGTTGCGAGCGTCGTTTTCCCTAATCCAGGAGGTCCATACAATAGGACATGGTCAAGGCTCTCTTGTCGGAGCTTCGCAGCTTCAATGAAAATATTCAAGCTTTCTTTTACTTTATGCTGACCAATATATTGAGAAAGCTTTTGTGGTCTCAGCGACAACTCATACTGATCATCAAAGGCATTCGATTCACTTGAAATAATTCGTTCGGACATAGATTCCTCCTCCTTACTTCATTTTTAGCAATAGCTGTAATGCTTGCTTCATATAGCTTTCAGTAGTCGTGAGCTTGTCGTTGTCCTCCAGGCTTGGTCTAATTTTCGTCAATTCTTTTTCGGAGTACCCAAGAGCAAGTAATGCCAAGATTGCTTCCTCTAATTCTTGCTTATTCGGATTTACTCCGAATAACGGCAGCTCATCCTCTGCGCTCGGTAATACCACCTGGTCGAGTAATGATCCCAGCTTACCTTTTAAATCAAGAATCATCTGTCTTGCTGTTTTCTTGCCTACGCCAGGAAACTTCACTAAAAAGGCTTCATCTTCCATTTCAATTGCAGAAATAACTTGTGAAGGATTTCCACTAGCTAAAATCGCCAATGCTCCCTTTGGACCGATTCCTGAAACTTGGATAAGTTTACGGAAAAGCTCTCTTTCATCAAGTGATCTAAATCCAAATAGCATATGTGCATCCTCGCGAACATGCATATGTATAAAAATTTGTTGAAGCTCTTCTTTCATACGGAAAGCAAAAGGATTTGGCGTAAATATTTGCCATCCTAAGCCCTGCTGCTCCAAAACTACATATTCCGGTGTAATTCGTTTTATCTGTCCAATTATATAATCATACATCAATATTCCCCCACATTCACTGCTATAAATTATAGCATATTGTTCAGGTCTACCCCGAACAAATTCTACTAACTGCAGTTCGATTGAAATCTACTAAAAAATACAACTCGACCGAATGATAGGCCGAGTTGATATCATCTTTCATGAGATTCTGGCAGCCTCACTTTTCACTTAGAAAAGCTGGTTTTTCGAAAAAAACAGTTAGCAATATGCACTGTTGCACTTATGCTTTATTATCGCCAAAAGAAAGACCGTCCTTTTAGACGGCCCAGATGATTTTTATATTCATTATTAGTCCATTTATTTTATCATATTCTTGGATATTAGCGATATTTTGAATGTAGTTTTTCTGTTTGTATGATCAATTCAGGCCAATGCCTTAACGCTTTTTCTGTAAACGGCATTAAATAGTCTAAGAAGGCTTCTCTCTCATACTTTCCTAATTGCAGCACATAAAGCCATTCTCTTAGGAGCTCATTGGGATACTGCAAGTAATTGATCTTCGGCAAACAAAGATTGTATAGCATTGGATTTTCATTTAGTAATTTTTCTAAATCATAGTCAATAGTAGGTAATACGCGATGCATCCAAAGAAGCATTTCTTCCGCAGAATCACCTACAACCGCTAAGTCAAAATCGATTAATTTCATCTTGCTGTCTTTACAAATTAAAAAATTATGATGAACTACATCGCCATGCAACAAAGTTAGCTTCCCGCTTAATTTATGCTTTTGCTTGCGCATTTGCTTTAAAACTCTACTAGCAAACAATGTAATATCATAATAAGCATGCTGCAATAATGGCCGTAATTCTTTTTCATTGATTAAAAATCGTTCTAGCCGCGCATTCCATTTTTGATAAAGCTGTTGTCTTGGAAAAATGACTTGATCTTTCCAATCAATTTTATCACTCGTTTCATGCAAAGCCTTTAAAATTTTGAAGCTTTGTTTTCGGTGAGAGTCCTTTGAAAAATCGGCGCTGAAACTACCATGTTGCCAATATTGAACAACAAGATCCGAATCCTTGCTTTTAACTAACGGAATAACATATGGAAACTTAATATCCTCAAGCTGGCTATGAATTGCTTTAACTTTTTCTGCAACATTTAAGTTATCGTATTTTTTTATAAACAACGTACCCTGCGATGTTTCTTTCTTCCAGATATTGCTTTTGATTTGCATTTTAGTAATTCCAAGGTTTGTTTTGAGTTAAATAAGGGTTGTAAGGATATCCTTGACAGTTTGGTTGCATCATTTGTTGTGGCATCATTTGTTGCGGCATCATTTGTTGTGGCATCATTTGTTGCGGCATCATTTGCTGTGGCATCATTTGTTGTGGCATCATTTGCTGCGGCATTCCTTGCATGTGGTAAGGATCAAAATTATTTTGAGAATATGGCGAAGCGCCGTTTCCATAGTTGTATCCATCTTGATAGTAATTAGCTACTTGCCCTTGGTCTGCATATTGATCATACGGGTTATATTCGTCAAAAGCTTCTGGACCTACATCGGGTTCACAATCTTCGGGAACCATGCTGGCTTTTACTTCTGAAGAATCCAATAACCAATCTGGTAATCCATCGTGGTCTTCATCTGGATAGCCCATCGCCGGTGCAAAATCTGTCTGCGGGGACATATCATAGTTC
>DAMDNS010000071.1:0-8976 GCA_032083605.1 Ureibacillus sp. | reverse complement strand
GGGAATTATTATGCCGTTAATGATGAGTATCGTCATGTTTTTCTTCCCGCCTGAAAAAAGGGGAAGTGCAATGGGACTTGTCGGGATTGCACTGATCTTTGCGCCTGCAATTGCCCCAACATTATCCGGATTCATAATTGAATATGTTTCATGGCGCTGGTTGTTTATCGGCATCATTCCTCTTGTAGCTATTGTGATTTTACTTGCTCTAAAATATCTAGTTAACGTAACTGAAGGGGAAAAAGCCGTGTTGGATGTATACAGTGTAATTCTTTCAACAATCGGCTTTGGCCTGGTTTTATATGGATTTAGTAATGCAGGCAGTCATGGATGGGACGATGTGTGGGTGTTAACGGAAATCATCGCAGGGGTATTAGTGCTTGCATTCTTCACAGTCCGTCAATTACGCTCAAGTGAGCCTTTGTTAAATGTTCGTGTGTTTAAAAATAAAACCTTTACATTAACTTCCTTTATTAACATTATCGTAACGATGATGTTATATGCAGATATGATTTTATTGCCGATCTATCTACAGGATGGCCGTGGCTTTACGGCATTTGATGCAGGGCTATTATTGTTGCCTGGGGCAGTGATTAATGCGTTATTATCACCGATTACTGGGAAATTATTTGATAAATTCGGTGCAAAACCATTGTTCATTATCGGCTTAATATTCGTTATTCCTTCAATGTGGGTTGTAACGGACTTAAGTGAAACAACAACCTTTACATTCTTGATGATTCGTACGATTTTCTTGCGTATCGGTTTAAGCTTTATTACGATGCCACTGAACACAGCGGGCTTAAATGCATTGCCAAGGGAGCTTGTAACGCATGGTACAGCTGTAAATAATACCGTGCGTCAAATTGCAGGTGCGATTGGTACAGCAATTATTGTAACAATCTATACTGGGAAACTGACAGACTATGCAGGGGATTTAGCTGCTCAAGGTAAGACAGAAGGAATGAAGGCCTTGTCATCGATATTTGCCTCAGGTGACGCCTATTACTTCATGACAATTTTAGCGGTTATTGCTCTAGTAATCACATTGTTTACACCGTTGAAAAGACCGGTGAAAGCCGAAACAGCTGAAGGACTTCAATAAGAAAAATGACACTTGATGAATCTTCATAATGGGTTTTCTTTTGGAGTGCAAAAGTGAAATAGCAGTAGCAGGTTAAATAATTCAGGAGAAAGCATGGTAATTCATAATGGAATTGCCATGCTTTTATCTTGCTTAAAACCGTAATCTCCTTAAGATCAAGTCTGTTAGTAATCATGGTTAAATTTCGCGCAGGTATTCCATCTAATTTGTAAGAGGGAGGGCTCACGAAGCAGATATAAGAGGAGAAAATCCGTCTAATAGTAAGTGGGAGGCTTACGAAGCCGATATAGGAGGAGGAATTCCGATTAACGGCTCAAAATAAGGCAAAATCCAATGATTTGGGCAATATAACCGGAAAAACTGCCTTTATTCGAACGAAAATATGGGGATTTCCCAATTTAGCCGGAAATTGTCCGTTTTTTTATCAAACAACACCCAGAAGTCTACATTCGGTAGTTTCCTATTAGCAATCCAATCATCCAAGAGAGAAGGGCTATTTGATTTATCGTGACTGCCGCCAGAGTCTTAAACGCAAAAAAAGGATGCCTCAATCGGTATGAGACATCTTCTTTCTTAAGCCAGTAATTCGTTTAAATATTCGCGTAGATCCTCTGCTTCTTCTTCGGTTTTGTTGAAGACATGCTCCAGGTAACCCGGCTCTTCCACATCGTCGGGACCGATAATCGCAAAGCGGCCCATTTGCATATCTAAAACTAATACTTTTCCAAAAAAACGAGAGGATTGCATAATGGCTAAATCATAACGCAATTTTTTGCCAGTAAAGCTGACAAATCTAGTTTTTGACTCTTCTACATCATCATATAAGAAAAAACGCTCCATATTGTATAGGACTCCTTCCAATTCTCTAGAATATGTTACTATATAAGAGAAATAACTATCAACTTTAAATAATGGGGGAACCATTTATGTATTTTGTAGATCGTAATAAAATTTCAGTAACTTTAAAACACCTGGATGAGCTAACTTCAATTTTTGAAAAGGAAGAGAATTGGTTACAAAATGATATTACAGCTCTAGCTTTACAACGTATTGGCCATAATACGATGGAAGCTCTTATGGATGTGGGAAACTTAATCATTGATGGATTCATCATGCGCGACCCTGGAAGCTATGAAGACATTATCGATATTTTGGTGGATGAAAAAGTCATTACGCCTGAGATGGACAAGCCATTTAAAGAGATTGTAGGCCTTCGTAAAATGCTGGTGAGAGAATTCGTGCAAGTAGACAATGAATTGGTCTTAAACGTGCTTACAACGAATATAGAGGCTGTTAAACAGTTTACACCACTTGTAACAAATTACTTAGAAAACGAGCTTGGCCCGGTTTCAGCATTTTTACCGGAGAATGAATAGTGAAAAAGTATAAAGCCTATTGTTTTGATTTAGATGGAACTGTTTATCGTGGGAAAAAGGGAATTGATTCAGCAATACATTTTATTCATCAATTGCAAAATGAACAGCTGGAGTATTTTTTCGTTACGAATAATTCCTCAAAAACACCAGAGCAATTACAACAGGTTTTAGCGGATATAGGAATTGATACACCAACAAATCGAATTTATTCCAGTGCTTTAACGACTGCCAAATATATTGGACAAAACTTTAAGGATGCGGATATTTTCATGATTGGGTCAGACGGTATTCGCTCTGCTTTAGAAGCAGAAGGGCTTAATCTGGTCGATACCGATGAAGCACGCCCTGATGTTGTTGTTATGGGCATTGACCGAACAGTTGACTATATGAAATTGGTCAAAGCCTCTCTTGCTGTTCAGACTGGCGCAAAATTGGTCGGTACAAATGAAGATATCCGTTTTCCATCTGAGCTGGGTTTTCTTCCGGGCAACGGTTCCTTTGTACGACTTGTTGCGAATGTAGCGCAAGTAGAGCCAACATTTGTCGGTAAGCCATCGCCTGTCATGCTGGAAGTCATTCAGCAGGAATATGGCTTTAAGAAGGAAGAAATGGTGATGATCGGGGACAATTACGATACAGATATTTTATGTGGAATTCGATTTGGCTGCGATACAATTCATGTAAATACAGGTGTTGTAAGTACAGAAATCGTATTGCAAAAGGAACATCAACCTACTTATTGTATTGAAGAATTAGAAGTATTATAAATAAAAAATCCGCGCACACTATTGTACGCGGATTTTTTTGGGTATAAGAAAGTATAAAACGTTCCTATCCACAAAAGTGCAGGTAAGGCTAATCGCTAAAAAGGCATTGCGATCGGCCAAGTTTTCTAATCATATAATGGCCCTTTTTATTAGAAAAGGGGATTTTCTTCAATGTGTTGATAAATCCTTTTTGTTAACTCTTCTGGTGTATCAGCTTCCACGATATCACCATTTACAAGTGCGTATAAATTTTGATCGCACAATGAACAATAGCTTAAGCACCCATATTCGAGAACATCAATGTCTGGATCGTTTTCTAGAATATCATACGTTTCTTGAGCGCCATTTGCTAGATTACTAATGCAAAACTCTACTAATGGATTCACGCAGTTGTCACCTCACATTGACATGCTACTCTGTTTTTCTAATTTCGTCAACGGATGAGTTTTTGTGAAACTTTTCACAAAAAATTAGTTAAAGATATTGTGAAACTTCTCACAATAAGTTATACTCTTTATGGATAAATTGTGAACGATTTTACCTGACACAAATCGACAAGAGATATAGGAGAGTATTTTATGAGAAAACTAGTTTTACTAGGCGGAGGTTACGGCAACATGCGTATTTTACTGCGCTTATTACCGAATAACTTTCCTGAAGACACAATCATTACTTTAATTGATAGAACACCGCATCATAGCTTGAAAACTGAATTTTATGCACTGGCTGCCGGTACGACAACAGATAAACATGTGCGTGTTGGCTTTCCTGAGCATGATCGTCTAAAAATGGTTTATGGAGAAATTACGAAAATTGACCGAAAAGATAAGGTAGTTTATTTGGAAGATGGCCAAACTGTTTCTTATGATGACCTAGTAATTGGTTTAGGTTGTGAAGATGACTATCACAATGTACCAGGTGCAGAAGAAAACAGTTACAGCATTCAAACAATAGCAAAATCACGTACAACATTTGAAAAGCTTTGTGGTTTACCACCAGGTTCAGTCGTTGGAATCGTTGGTGCTGGACTGAGTGGAATTGAGCTTGCAAGTGAATTGCGTGAAAGTCGTTCAGATTTAAAAATTAAATTATTTGACCGTTCAGCACGTATCTTGCGTGATTTCCCTGAAAAATTAAGCAACTATGTAAAAGATTGGTTCGTAAAACATAATGTTGAGGTAATCGCAGAATCCAATATTACAAAAGTAGAACCAACTCGTCTTTACAATCACGAAGAAGTGATTGAAGTGGATGCCGTAGTTTGGACTGCCGGCGTACAGCCAGTAAAAATCGTTCGTGAAATGGATGCAGAAAAAGATCGTAAAGGTCGTCCAATCGTGAACCAATATTTCCATCTGGTTGATGATGAAAATGTATTCGTAGTAGGAGACTGTGCTTCATCTGACCTGCCTGCAAGTGCACAATTAGCTGAAGAACAAGCTGAACGCATTGTTAAAGTATTAGGCAAGCGTTGGAGAAACGAACCGCTTCCAGAGACGATGCCGCCAATCAAGCTAAAAGGATTTATGGGTTCTCTAGGGAAGAAGCAAGGGTTTGTTCATCTGGCCGATACAACTGTTACAGGACGTATTGCGCGCTTAATGAAATCAGGCCTGCTTTGGATGTATAAACGCCAAAACGATTCTCAATAAGAACAAATAATTTTCAATTACTGAAGCATAATAAAAAAATACAAAATCTCTATAACTTGTTGTACCTGCGATAACAAGCATATAGAGATTTTGTTTACTAAATGAAATTTTTATTCAGCTGAAACAAATCCAAGTTTTTCTAAAGTAGAGAAGATCGGTTGAATTTGAATATACCCTTCTCCGATCACATCATCGTTGATAAGTACCAGTGGGTAGAAAAATTCGTCATTTTGGATTCGCTCCGCCCATTCTTTATCACGTTCGTTCTCTAAAGGTTGTTCAATATTGATATAGCGAATGGAAAAATCGTTCTTTGGGAATTTTCGACTGATTGCAGCTTGTAGCCACTCATATGTATCTTTTGAGGAAGGTGCATTGACACAGCTTGCACAAATCACTTCGGCACCAAAAACTTCTATTATGGGATTATTTTCTTTCATAGATATCAACCTTTCATGAACTCAAATTATGGATTTTTTTCTTTCTTCACATTATAATTATTTTAATGAAAGGAGTCGAGGGAAATGACAGAATTAGAACAAAAAGAACAAGTACAAGAAGTTTTAGATAAATTGCGTCCATTTTTACTTCGCGATGGAGGAGACTGTGAACTAGTAGATGTAGAAGACGGTATCGTACGTTTACGCCTATTAGGTGCTTGCGGCAGCTGCCCAAGTTCAACAATCACTCTAAAAGCCGGTATCGAACGCGCTCTTCTAGAAGAAGTACCAGGCATTATAGAAGTAGAACAAGTATTCTAATAATGTTTTTATTAAGTCCGGTTCGGAAATCACTTTGGTGTTTTCTGAATTGGGCTTTTTTGCTTACGGATAAGAAAATTACATTAAAGAAAAAGAATCTATACCGAAGTCCCTAATCAATCCAAAATCCATAACAAAAAAGAATGTCCCAAAAGTTTCGAAACCACTTTTAAGACATCCTTTTATTATACAGCTTCAACAGCTGCAGCTCTTATTTTTTCACGTTCTTCACGCACTAGCTGCCATTGTTCCTTGGCCATTTCGATGAGCTTTGCTTCGCCTCCAACGCGTTGATTTTCGATAATTTTGGAGAAATAGCGTGTGGCAATTTCTAAATCGCCAATTCTTCTTGAAAGCTCGGCAATCATATAGATGACGCGAGTATCGGACATTTGTGTGGAAGCATAATCCTCGGTTGAGTAGGATTCAACGTATTGGTCGCGCGCCATTTTTAGAAAGCGTTGTTCTTGGGTTTCGTTTTGGAGTTTTCGGTAGATCCAAGCTATTCGTAAGGCAAGTCCCCCAAGAGTAACGAATTTCTCCTTTTTAATTGTCCCGCAAACAAAAGCCAATTTATAAGTCTCCAATGCCTGAGGAAGCGAACGTTCATGTTGGTAGCTGCGTTGCACCCATTTTGCTGAAATTTGTTCTGAAATTTGTTCTTTAACTCCAGGTGCAAAATATTTAGAAAAGTCTTCTGTAAATGAAAAGCCGCAATGCTCACAGACAAAAACGTTATAGTATAAAGCGTGCACTGATGTTTCAGAATAAGTTGGACAAAAATCTGTATCGGTGCTATCCACTTTAACTAACTTTGAACGAATTTTGGTTGTTGAAAATGCTTTTTTACAGCATAGGCATTCAACTTTTTTCTCATAGAAAGGTGATAATTCCATATAATTAGACCCCTTCCCAAATCGTATTTTTAAGACTATTATATCACCGATGCAAATTAAAGTAGTGAATATTTTCTACTATTTATATCGTCCGAAGGTATTTTTGTCACATAAACGTCAGTAAACTATTCTGAATAACTAAAAGTCAACATATGCACATATCTTTCTTTTTGTGGGACTGCTTGATATTATATAGGTAGAAGGAAGGTGAATGGGATGACAAGTGAAAAGAAAGTAATTGATTTAACGGAAGCAGCTTCAATTCGTGTAAAAGAAATGCAAAAGCACAATGAAGAAGAAGGTTCTTATCTACGTGTAATGGTCCATGGTGGAGGGTGCAGTGGTCTTTCATATGGCATGAATTTCGATCAAGCTCAAGGTGAAAATGATTATATAGATGAACAGCACGGTTTGAAAATTCTTGTTTCCCGTGAAGACGCACCAATCTTAATGGGAACGAAAATTGACTACAAGCAATCATTGATGGGTGGCGGTTTCACCATCGACAATCCAAATGCCATCGCTTCATGCGGCTGCGGGACTTCATTTAGAACAGCAAAAGTTGAAGGTACGCCTGAGGTTTGTGACTAACTTTAAATTTTTGGATGAAATAAATACTACCAAACCTTCTAAAGGAGTACCTTTCTTTTAGAAGGTTTTTTCATTTCTTAAATTGCATGAATCAAGCGTATACTTAATATAAAAGTCTGCAGTACAAAACAAGGGGGAAAAACATGAAAAAGGATCGTGGGAAAGTGTGGCTTGGGGTAGCTGGGGTCGTTATTAATGCTGAAGGAAAATGGCTGGTGGTGAAAAAGAATTATAGTGGCCTAAAAGGGGTTTGGTCATTGCCTGCTGGTTTTGTTCAGGTAGGGGAGACAGCAGATGAGGCAGTAGTCAGGGAGGTGTTGGAGGAAACGGGGATTCAGGTAGAGGTGTCTGGCTTGATTGGTTTCCGTACTGGCGTCATTAGAGCGGAGATTAGTGATAATATGGCAATTTTTTGTTGTACACCGACAACTAAAGAGCAAGTGATTCAAATTCAAGAAGCTGAGTTATCGGATGCCTGCTGGCTAACAGTTGAGGAAATAGTGCAAAACGGTGAATCTTCTGTGATGCTGGAAGAAATGGCAAGTCATGAGTTGATCCATCACCAGCTCTATAAAAAAGAGGGAATCAATCCGGGAGATGTCTTTGAATATTCGTCTTATAGATTATTCTATAATAAGTAGAAGCTCTGAGGTTCCATCCAAGAATGGATTTGTTCGATAGTTGTTCATATTCTAGCCCCGTGATGGCTGCATTTATATTTGAAAGGAGTGCTTTTATCATGTAAACTAGTGAGAGGAAAACGGAGGTTATACATAAAATGAGTGGTTCAGTTTCGGTAGTGCAATTAATCATCTCAGTCGTACTTTTCTTCGTCATGTTTTTTGGAATCGGTTTCTTATTAAACATGCTGTTGCGTATGACTTGGTTAATGGCAATCGTTTACCCAATCGTGGTTATATTTATTATCGATGAAGTAAGTTTCCTAGATTATATTTTTAAAGCAAATACAGCATTTCCGGCCCTTTTAGACAAAATACAAGCTTTGCATGCCGTAGATATTTCGATTCTATTAGGTGGATTTGCAGGTGCAATCGTTGCGGGTATTGTGATGATTTATCTTCGCAAAGCAGGATACCGTATGTTCTAATAAAAAAACTGACCTCGAAAATGGGTCAGTTTTTTGCATATTAGGGCTACGCGCATTAAAAAAATCAACTTGCCTATTAGAAATCCCTTACACAAACAAATTATAAAATAAAACGGAAATTAGTATTCCAGTTAGAGCCCCCATGAAAACCTCGCTTGGCTTATGCCCTAAAAGTGTTTTTAACTCCTTAATTTTTTCATTTTCATCTTTTTGAGGCCAATGCTTTACCTCGTTGAAAAAGACGGTTAATTCGTTACGTATACGGTTGATAATTACTGCATGCTGCCCGGCTTGATAACGAACGCCTGTAGCATCATACATGACAATGCCTGCAAACATCGCTGCCACGGCAAAGATAGGGGAATCAAGACCTGTTTCAAAGCCTACTGCGGTAGCGAGACTGGTTACGGCAGCTGAGTGGGAGCTAGGCATTCCTCCAGTTGAAGTCATTAAAGACCAATCTAGTTTCTTTGTAGCAATTAAATGAATGGGCACTTTAACAAATTGTGCAAAAAGTATGGAAAAAATCGATAGAAGTATGGGTGTATTTTGAAGGAGTGCCAAAACAAACAATCCCTACCTTTCTTAAGCTTTGTCTAAAGTATAGCATATCCGAACAATGGTAAATCAATTTATAATCGATTCTTAATTTGAAATATTCGATAAATAGGTATATCTTTACTATAATGTAAGTTATGTTCATCATAAGATTGTCACAAA
>DAMDNS010000070.1:8606-9006 GCA_032083605.1 Ureibacillus sp. | reverse complement strand
GCAGGGTTAAAAATCCTAGTAGCATGAAGCCCAACTCGAAAGCAAAACTCGAAGGAAAAGTGCATCATCAGCTATATGAAGCCCAACTCGAAAGCAAATCTAGATGGAAAAGTGCATCATCGGCAGCATGAAGCCCAACTTGGGAGCAAATCTCGAAGGAAAAGAGCATCATCAGTTAAATGAAGCCCAACTCAGGAGCAAATCTCGAAGGAAAAGAGCATCATCGGCAGGATGAAGCCCAACTCGAGAGCAAATCTCGAAGGAAAAGTGCATCATCAGCTATATGAGGCCCAACTCAGGAGCAAATCTCGAAGGAAAAGAGCATCATCAGCTATATGAAGCCCAACTCGAGAGCAAATCTCGAAGGAAAAGAGCATCATCAGCTATATGAAGCCCAACT
>DAMDNS010000070.1:0-8506 GCA_032083605.1 Ureibacillus sp. | reverse complement strand
CGAAAGCAAATCTCGAAGGAAAAGAGCATCATCGGCAGCATGAAGCCCAACTCGAAAGCAAATCTCGAAGGAAAAGAGCATCATCGGCAGCATGAAGCCCAACTCGAGAGCAAATCTCGAGGATAAAGTGCATCATCAGTTAAATGAAGCCCAACTTGGGAGCAAATCTCAAAGGAAAAGAGCATCATCAGCTATATGAAGCCCAACTCGAAAGCAAATCTCGAAGGAAAAGAGCATCATCGGCTAAATGAAGCCCAAATCGAGAGCAAATCTCGATGATAAAGAGCATCATCAGCTAAATGAAACCCAACTCGAGAGCAAATCTCGAAGGAAAAGGCATCAAGAGCTAAAAATTCATTAAATTTTATCCTGCTACTCTCTCCCAAAACAAAAAAACTGCCCTAAGCCTTCCCTAGAACAGTTTTCGTTAATCAATCTTCTCTATCTAAACTTATATACAAAGAGTCATCTGGGAGGATCTGCGCAAAAAAAACTTCGTCGATATCGACATTTTTCTCTTCTAATTTTTCCAAAACCCATTCGCGGGTTATCCCTAATTCCGTCAAGTTTTTACGAATAATCTTTCCGCTTCGTATAATCTCTGTGGGCAAATGGGGCGGGGGAGGGAGATCTTTGCCGATATCCATTTTAGTAGCATTATCGAGATTGGGCTTTTTCAAAACGCTTAGTTCTCCATTTGTTTCAAACACGGCATAATGGACCTCTTCAAACGAAAAGATTCCTTGCTCTCTTAATAGCATTCCGAGCTCATCTATATGAAGGCGTGCCCTTTTCATCCCCTTTTTAATGATGGTACCATTTTGAATTAAAATTGTTGGTCGGTCATCAATCAGTATTCGGATTTTCGAAAAATTTAATGTGAGAAAACTAATTAAAAGAGTAAGCAGCGTCCAACAAATTAGGGCTGTAAATCCATCCCAATAATCCGTGTCATGCTGCGTTGAAACCTCTGCTGCGATGGAACCGATCGTAATACCGGTGATGTAGTGGAAAAAGGTTAACTGACTAAGCTGCTTTTTCCCGATAATTCTTGCCAAAACCAGAATGGTAATGAAGGATAGTGTTGACCTTAAGAGCGTTTCCCCAAAATGTATATTACTAAAACCGTCCATCAAGATTCTCCTTTCACTAGTCCATTTAGCATGAGCAAAAGGAAGGAACTGTATGCAGACTTAAGAATGTGGAAAACAAAAAAACTGTACCTCAAGGGTTAGACGATTTCTAGCCTTTGGGGTGCAGTTCTATAAAGGTTTATACGTTGGAAATGCCATAAATGGACTGAATGAGATGGGGATTGCTGACGAAGCCTTCTTTTATTCTTACTTCGTGCATTTTGTTTTTGTAAGAAAACTTAAAGATGCCATTATCGAAATCCGTCCCGATTTCCTTAAAGAAGATGCCTTCTATATAGATTGATTTTGGACATGTGAAGACTATTTTATAGTTTTCTAAATCCTCGATAATATAGGCACGAACACCTTTTTCAAATATCCCATGCTCTTCATCAGCCATAGGGCGTTTTACGGCAACAATGTGGAAATCGACAAATGGAACTTCTTTAAGTAAAACATTTAAGAACGAGCCTTTTGTAATCTCTTCCCACCTACTTTGTGCGCTTTGCCCAACGATGATTTGAGTAATTTTCTTTTCGCGAGCTATCTGGGAAATTACTTTTTGAATGGGCTGCCTTTCATTGTCGCGAACAATAAACTCTTCTACTTCTAATTCCTCGGCAAGTTCAGTCCATTTTTCGATATAGCCGGATTTCTCTGCATCAAAAGTATCAACTGGTTTAGCATCAACAGTTAATATATATAATGGACAATCTAGTAAGGTTGCGAGTTTATGTCCTCTTCGAATAAGCCGCTCTCCATTAAGTCCGTAATACACACAAACTAAAATACTTTCATCCATTCTTTTCATATGCTTCATATGATAGTTTGCTCCTCATAATAGTAGTTTGTTATTAAAATATAACTTTTATTTAAGCAAAAAGCTGTATAAATAAGCAAAAGTAAATGCGGATTGAGTGCATCCAATACATTCCTATTGTATACTTATTATTGTGATAATTAATCTTTTTCGTGTAAAAAACTTTAAAATTAACATTTTTGTAAAGTAGTTGAATATTTTGGCGGATAGGAAAGTAGAAAAACATCTTATCTGCGTAAATTAATCTAGGCTAATCGCTTGTGGTCTTTTCGATTAGCAGGATTTCCAGGAATCTGGCTTTTCCTTATGAGACATTATTATGAAGTGAGTAATTTTGTAAGTCAAGAGGATAGAATGAATTCATTTCAATTTTACTTTGTGCAATGTTACAAAATTTAGGAGGTATTAGCTTGTGACAATTGAAATTGCCATCATACTAACTCCGTTTATTATGGCAGCACTTATTCCGATCATTTATAGGCGACTTCAAAGGAGATTTATAGGTTGGGTCGTTCTTGTAATTCCTGTTAGTTTATTCCTTATACTGACTACTTTTATCCCTCGAATAGCAAAGGGCGAAATTATTTCCCATACCTATGAGTGGATCCCCTCATTTAATATAAATTTCACGACATACATAGACGGCTTAAGCTTGATATTTAGTTTATTAATAACTGGTGTCGGAAGTTTAGTGATATTGTATTCCATATTTTATCTATCAATCAAAGAATCGCTGCATCATTTCTATTGTTATTTACTACTCTTTATGGGAGCAATGCTAGGAGTTGTTTTCTCGGATAATTTAATGGTCCTTTATGCCTTTTGGGAATTAACAAGTGTTTCATCCTTCTTGTTAATCGCATTTTGGCATCACCGGAAAGCATCTAGAGCAGGTGCCCGTAAATCCATGACAATCACGGTGTCAGGCGGCGTAGCCATGCTGGTAGGTTTTTTAATGCTCTTTGCAATGTCTGGAACCTTTAGTTTAAGAGAAATTATAGATAATGTTAGCCAGATAAGCGAACAGGCACTATTCATTCCTGCACTTATTCTAATTTTATTAGGTGCATTTACAAAATCCGCACAATTTCCATTTCATATTTGGCTTCCTGATGCCATGGAGGCTCCAACACCGGTTAGTGCCTACTTACACTCCGCAACCATGGTGAAGGCTGGAATTTATTTAGTCGCTCGTTTTACCCCTGTTTTTGGCGGGGAGATGGTTTGGTTCTGGACAGTGACTGGAGTTGGATTAATAACGCTATTTTGGGGTTCCTTTAATGCAGTTCGCCATAATGATTTAAAAGCGATATTAGCCTTTTCTACAGTTAGTCAGCTTGGGCTGATCATGAGTTTGTTGGGTCTTGGCTCTGTAGCAGTCTATTTAGGCTATTCAACAAGTACAGTAATCTATACGCAAGCAACCTTTGCTGCACTTTTCCATTTAATCAATCACTCAACCTTCAAAGGGGCACTGTTTATGATGGTCGGGATTGTCGACCATGAAATTGGAACTCGTGATATTAGACGTCTTGGCGGATTAATGGCCATCTTGCCGTTTACATTTACAATCGCTTTAATCGGCTGTTTTTCAATGGCAGGGTTACCGCCGTTTAATGGTTTCTTGAGTAAGGAAATGTTCTTTGCAGCAACAGTCAGTATTTTGGAGTTAGATGTATTCTCTATTGAAAAAATAGGGATATTTATTCCCATTATTGCTTGGGTAGCGAGTATTCTTACGTTTGTTTATTGTGTCATTATTGTCAGCAAGACATTCCTAGGAAATATTAAGCCCGATATAGTAGAGAAAAATCCGCATGAAGCCCCGATAGGTATGTTAATTTCTCCGTTTATTTTAATTGGGCTTGTGATTGTCATTTTCTTCTTCCCTAATACGTTGGGCGCTTATCTTTTAAAGCCTGCGATGGCAAGCGTGTATCCAACCTTCCCATCCGCTGCTGAAATGACGCCGCATATTCATGCTTGGCATGGATTTAAACCGGAGCTGTATATGACAATAGGTGTAATTCTAATAGGCCTACTTTTATATCGATTCATCAAATACTGGATAAAAATATACCGTATTTTCCCTCAGTATTGGACGCTTAATGCGATCTATGAAAGAGTTATTACGACGAGCGAGAATGTGTCGGAAAGTATTACTAAACGGTATATGAATGGTTATTTAATGCACTACTTTATTTATATATATGTCAGCTTTGTCTTAATTGTTGCGGGCACCTTTTTGCTGCTCGAGGCATTTGCCTGGAATCCTGGTTTAGATGCACCAGTTGAGAATTATGAATTGCTCTTAGTATTTATCATGATTTTCGCGGCTATCGCGCTTATTTTTGCTAAGTCACGGATTACGGCAGTTTTATTAAACGGTGTATTGGGCTATGCCATTGCTTTCTTTTTTGTCATTTTGAGAGCTCCAGATTTAGCATTGACGCAGCTGGTTGTCGAATCTGTAACTACCGCATTATATTTGATTTGTTTTAAGTATCTAGCGGAGTTAAAACCAGAGCCTACCCCGAAACGCATAAAACTATCAAATGGACTTATTTCTGTTCTAGTAGGAGCTACTGTGACGCTAATAGGTTTAGCGGTTATTAACTACGATAAATTCGAATCTATTTCCGCCTATTTCGAAGATTCCTATAAACTGGCGGGGGGTAAAAATATAGTAAATACAATTCTGGGGGACTTCCGAGCATTTGATACGATGTTAGAGGTGGTCGTTCTCCTTATTGCCGGGTTAGGCGTTTATACACTTATCAAGCTAAAAGCAACGAAGAAGGGGGATGCAGACTCTTGAAGATAAATGATGTTATTTTAAGAACTGTCGTAAAAGGTGTTGTCTTCATCATTTTAACTCTTGGTGTCTACCTCTTCTTCTCGGGTCATAATGCACCAGGTGGCGGATTTATAGGAGGGCTGGTTTTAGGATCGGGAATCGTACTTCTGTATATCACGTATGATCTTGAAACCGTTCATAGGAAGATGCCTTTTGATTTTAAAAAAGTTGCTGCTTTAGGTGTCCTATTAGCAACGGGTTCTGCAATTGGAGCAATTTTTTTCGATGCGCCATTTTTATCGCAAACCGATTTGTACTATACATTTCCTATTATAGGGGAAAAGCATTTAACAACCGTTACCATTTTTGAAGCAGGTGTTGCCCTGACAGTCATCGGGACGCTTGTGACGATTATTTTAAGTATAAGTGAGGATGAGTAGTATGGAATCTTTAATGATGATATTAATTGGTGTTCTTGTTACTGTGGGCACCTATCTAGTCCTCTCTCGAAATTTAATACGGGTTATTTTAGGAACGGCCGTTTTATCCCATGCTGTTCATTTACTTATTTTAACGATGGGCGGTCTAAAAAAAGGGGCTGTTCCACTACTAAGTCAATCTGACGGACCTTTTACCGATGCTCTGCCACAGGCCTTGATTTTAACGGCCATTGTTATCAGCTTTGCTACAACAGCCTTCCTGCTTGTCTTGGCGTATCGAACTTTCAAAACAAATGGTTCGGACGATTTACAGGAATTGAGAGGAATGCCAGATGAATAACTTACTTGTTGTCCCACTAATTATCCCGATCATTACTGCAGTAATTCTTGTTTTTTTGCGTGAACAGATTATCCTGCAGCGAATAATAAGCATTGTAACGATGATATTTATAAGCATAATTTCACTTCTACTATTAAACGTTGTGCAAACCGAAGGAATTATCCGCCTTGATTTTAGCGGCTGGCTACCTCCTTTTGGCATTCTCTTTGTGGCAGATTCCTTTTCAATCTTATTAGTTTTAACTGCTAATATCATAACGTCTATTTGTTTACTCTACGCATTTTCAACGATTGGGGAACGACATGAAAAAATGTTCTTCTACCCATTTGTATTATTTTTAGTCGCAGGAGTAAATGGATCATTTTTAACCGGGGATATTTTTAATCTCTTTGTTTGCTTCGAAGTAATGCTATTAGCTTCCTATGTGTTGGTAGCTCTTGGTGGGGGAAGAAGGCAACTTCGGGAATCGCTTAAATATGTATTGATTAATGTCGTGGCTTCCTGGATGTTCCTGATTGCGCTTGCTTTTTTATACGGTACCGTGAAAACGTTGAATATGGCTCATATTGCTGTGCGGGTAGCTGAGGGCGGTCAAGACCCATTATTAACAACTGTAGCGATTCTATTGCTGATCGTCTTTAGTTTAAAAGCTGGATTATTGTTATTCTTCTGGCTGCCAGGATCCTATAGTGTTCCACCTACTGTTGTGCAGGCGTTATTTGCAGCACTATTAACAAAAGTCGGTATCTACGCCCTAATCCGTACCTTCACGCTAATGTTCCCGCTGAATCAGGATGTAACCCATACGATTATTGGGGTGATGGCAGGTATTACACTGATTGCTGGCTGCATGGGGGCTCTTTCTGGCCGTGATATTTATACCATTGCTACATATAACGTCATCATCGGTGTCGGGTTTATCTTAATCGGGTTAGCTGTAGGGACAGAGAGTGCCATTACTGGAGCGATCTATTATCTAGTCCATGACATGCTAGCCAAGGCTCTATTATTCTTGCTCGTTGGCATGATGTTTTATGTCAGTGGCGAGTCTGTCGTAAAGAAAATGAGTGGACTTATTCAAAACTATCCATTATTCGGATGGATTTATTTCTTAGTGATGCTTGCACTGGCCGGAATTCCGCCGCTTAGTGGATTTATGGGGAAAGTTTTAATCGGTCAAGGGGCAATTGAGGCAGGTTCGTATGTGTTATTGGCAATTGGCTTTGCTTCTAGCATAATTGTCCTCTATTCGCTGCTAAGGATTTTCCTTGCTTCCTTTTTTGGGGAAACAACTATTAGCTACGAAGATCGAAAACCAATACCAAAAGGGGCATATTTGTCCTTTATTTTACTGGCTGTATCAATCGTGGTTGTCGGCGTTGGAGCAGAGTCTCTAGCTGTTTACGTAAAGGATGCAGCGAGAACATTAATGAATCCATCAATCTATATTGATGCCATTTTAAAGGGGTGAGTGAATTGTTTGGACAGTTTTTATTGAATCTATTTCTTGCCCTTTTGTGGCTTCTATTAGTAGATGAGCCAGTCCCGCAGCTGACAACATTCTTCACGGGGTTCGTTGTGGGGATAGGCATTCTATATGTGATGCACCGTTTCTTTGGTACGCAATTTTATCTTCGAAGGGTCATGAAAATCTTATATTTAATGCTGTTGTTTATAAAAGAGCTCCTGACTTCCAGTTTTTCAGTGATCAAACAAGTGCTAACGCCTAATCTTCAAATTACTCCAGGAATCTTTACTTATAAAACTAGCTTGAAGGGTGAGTGGGAGGTAACAGCTTTGGCCTTGCTTTTAACACTTACACCAGGATCTGTGGTGATGGAGGTATCAGAAAGCGGGGATGTCTTTTATATACACGCAATGGATATGGAGGAGTCAAAAGAAGCAGTTATCCGATCCATTGGGAAATTCGAAAAAGCAATTTTGGAGGTGACACGATAAATGAAAGAAACGATTTTATTATTGGCGCTATTATTTTTCATGGTGGCTATTGCTTTGCTGCTTTATCGTGTAATTGTAGGACCATCCATGCCAGATCGAGCCATCGCTTTAGATACAATCGGAGTAAACCTAATTTCCGCGATTGCTATCGTTTCGATTGTTTTATCAACAAAGGCATTTTTAGAGGCTATCTTGATTTTAGGGATCTTGGCTTTTATCGGAACAATCGCCTTTTCAAAGTATATTGAAAGGGGGACTATCGTTGACCGCCATGGAGATTCTTGAATGGGCAGCCGTACTATTTGTTTTATTTGGCTCCATTATCAGTGTGATCAGTGCATTTGGCATGATTAAATTGCCAGATGTGTATACGAGATCCCATGCAGCAACAAAAAGCTCGACTTTAGCTGTCTTGGCGTGTTTGTTGGGAGCTTTCATTTACTTTTGGAGCCATGATGGCTATGTTAGTATCCGGCTAGTTCTTGGTATTATCTTTGTATTTATTACAGCTCCGGTTGCTGGCCATCTCATTTGTCGCGCGGCCTATCGTTCCCGTGTCCCACTGGCGAGAAACTCGGGAGAAGATGAATTAAAGCCAATTCTCTTTGATGGTGATCTAGCTGCTGTTACTGCCGTAGCGTTAAAAAATGATGACACAGAGAGAGATGCTGGTACTGATATGGTTGATAAAAATAAATAGTTATCCACATGAAAAAACATTCACTTTTACATAAAAAAGTGGGTGTTTTTTGATTTGTGGATAACTTTTTGCGTGTTTTAGGGTGGAATCTTCCTTTTTGATGTGGACAAGTAATGGGACTGAGGATAAAGCTGTGGAGAAAAACCCGGAAAGTGGATAGCTTCTGATAATTGTGGATAAGATTTTTTCGCTATGAAATAAGAATTTCAATAACTTTAAAGACATAAGATTTTATATTACATTTATTCAACAGATGTGATGTTTCTTTACTTGAATGTTTGGATATCTGTTACTATTATTGATGAGGGTAAACTTTG
>DAMDNS010000069.1:0-9087 GCA_032083605.1 Ureibacillus sp. | reverse complement strand
CTGCTGCTGTTGAACCTGTCTTTGTGGTTCTTGTTGGTGTGGCTGATGTTGTTGATGTTGAATCGGTTGTTCCTGTACGCGTTCACGCATTGGTGCTTGTGGCTGAGCCTGAGCTTGTCCACCACGCATTGTTCCCATAGAACGATTCGAATTTGATCGTTGTGGTTGCGTCAGGATATCGTCAGAGAACCCAGTTGCGATTACTGTAACAATAATTTCATCATTTAAGTTTTCATTAATTACCGAACCGAAAATCATGTTAACTTCTTCATCTGAAGCTGATGCAACGATATCTGCTGCTTCTTGTACTTCAAATAAGCTTAGGTTCGATCCACCAGTGATGTTCATGATAACACCTTTAGCACCATCGATTGACGTTTCAAGCAATGGACTTGAAATCGCTTTTTTCGCTGCTTCTGTTGCACGGTTTTCACCAGTTGCGATACCGATCCCCATCAAGGCAGAACCTTTGTCTGACATGATTGTTTTAACGTCGGCAAAGTCAAGGTTAATTAGACCAGGAGTTGCGATTAAGTCGGAGATACCCTGAACCCCTTGACGAAGTACGTTATCTGCTTCACGGAATGCTTCAAGCATCGGCGTGCTTTTATCCACAATTTGCAATAATTTATCATTTGGAATGACGATTAGTGTATCTACAGCTTCTTTCATTGCTGCAATACCACCAATTGCTTGTGTTTGGCGTTTACGGCCTTCAAATGAGAATGGGCGTGTTACTACACCGACAGTTAATGCACCTAAATCACGAGCGATTGAAGCAATAACTGGTGCTGCACCAGTTCCAGTGCCTCCACCCATACCTGCAGTTACGAATACCATATCAGCTCCGCGAAGAACCTCTTCGATTTGCTCACGGCTTTCCTCTGCAGCTTTTTTACCTACCTCAGGATTTGCTCCTGCACCAAGACCTCTTGTTAGCTTATTACCAATCTGTAATCTATATTCTGCTTTTGATAGATTCAAAGCTTGTGCATCCGTATTTACTGCGATAAAGTCAACACCTTGAACACCATGCTCAATCATTCTATTTACTGCGTTATTACCGCCACCGCCGACACCAATAACCTTGATGTTAGCTAGTTGGTCTATATTCGTATCAAATTCTAACATAGTTTCTCCTCCTGCCAGTTATCTTGAATTATTATTCGAAGAACTTATCGAATAGTTTTTTAGCTTTATTGATTACGCTTGTTTTGTTTGCATTGTTCGTTTCTTTATCGACTGTATTCGATTGTTTCTTCGGAGCTGTTGTTCCCGCTCCGACTGTTGCATATGCAGGAGTTTGAACTGGGCCTCTACCATAGAATTCATCCTCTAAATGTGCATAACGTATTAAACCTACAGCAGTTGTATAAGCCGATTCGCGTACTCCTATATAGTCTGGAGTATAAATTCTTACACGTGTTTGCATAACTTGGCGTGCCAGTTGTGCAATTCCCTCTAGTTGAGCTACACCACCTGTAAGGACTACTCCACCAGGTAAATCGCGAACTCCTAAACGAGCTAACTCATCTAAAACTAGTTCGAATAATTCTTCAAGACGGACACCGATAATTTCTGAAATGAATTTTTGACTGTATTGATCATGTGCATCTGTGCCAGAAACTGGTACTTCGAAAATCTCTTCGTCTGAAGCATCCTCATAAAATGCATGTCCAAACTGTTTTTTTATAACTTCTGCTTGTTCAGTCGGTGTTTTTAGTACAATTGACAAATCTTTTGTTATATGTTCTCCACCAACAGGGATAACTCCTGTTCGTGTAAGTAAACCTTCTTCAAAAACTGCAACTGTTGTGGAACCGCCTCCTAAATCGATAAAGGCTGTACCTTGGTTTTTCTCGTCCTCAGTTAAGGCAAAGAAACCAGCTGCTAAAGGCTGTAAATAGATTTCTCTAATTTGCAAGCCAGCTCGTTCAACACATCGCAGTACGTTGTGGACTAAAGTTTTTGAAGTTGTAATCATCGTAGCATCCATTTCTAAACGGATACCAATCATTCCCCGAGGGTCTTTGATTTCGTCTAGATTATCGACAATGAATTGACGAGGGATTAGATTTACAAGCTCTCTTTCCGGTGGAATTGACATCACTTGTGCGGATTCAATTACTCTGTCTAAATCTTCATCAGTAATTTCGCGGTTTTCGCTGTTTACAGCTACGACTCCTTTTACTGGCTGAAGTGTTGTTTGATTTGCGGGTATACCAAGAACAACTTCGTTAATTTTGATTCCTGTCATACGTTCCGCTTGTTCAACTGCTTTTTTTATAGATTGTACTGTAGCATCTATATCAACGATTGCGCCTTTACGTATACCGTTCGATTTTACATTACCAACACCAATTACGTGCAATTGGTTATCTGTAATCTCTCCTATCAAAACTTTAATAGAAGATGAACCGATATCTAGGGAGATATAAATATCTTGGTGATTCATCATTCCGCACCTCCTTCGTTTCCTACTATATTTTATTCTATTGTAATTCCATAGTAATGTCTAAATAAAATCATATATACGATATCATTTTACAGCTATTATACTGTATTTTCATCCTTTTTTACATGTCTCTCTTCCCATTTTGCTATCAAAATTCGTCGAATGACTGCAATATTTTGGAATAATCGGACACCAAAGGCAAAAATGGCAGCCAGGTAAAGATCAACACCTAAATGGACCCCTAAAAAAGCCAGGCCGGCAGCTAGTGCAATATTGAAGAAAAAGCCTGATAAAAATACTTTATCATCATACACTTGCTGCAGGTTTGCACGGATCCCGCCAAATAAAGTATCTAGTGCGGCTAATACAGCGATTGATAAATAATTCTCATAAATAGCAGGAATTTGTATATCAGTTAATAACCCTAAACTCAAGCCTAATATTAATCCTAATAATGGTAACCACATAGCTATTCCCCTTTGTTGTTCTCAACTAAGTATTCATTTGATAATTTTCCATCAAATTCTGTTATCGTAATATTTTTTTGTGCTTCATTTATACTTAGGTTCAGGTTATCTAGATAGAAATCATCTCTAAAAGGCGAAGCATATAAGTAACCATATAGTTTTTCCGCTTTTTCAAAGGTTTCAGCGATAATTTTGATATTAATATCAGTTACATCAATAGGAATGCTATTAATAGTGGTTGTCCCATTAATATCTCTTATTGCTGTTGTATGTGTAAGCCGTTGTCCATCGATTTCAATATAAAGGCCATCATAACGGTAAATTTCATTTACTAATCGAATTAATAAATCAGGTGAAATGGGTTCAATCTCATAACCAAATTGTATTAGCTCTGCGGCAGGCTGAATGTTAAGCGTAAGTCCTGGGCCTTTAACAGATGATAAGCCCACTTGCCTTTTAAGATCTTCCACCGTATTGTTTAATAATAAAGCCTGACTGTCAGCATCATCTTGTTCATATTGAGTGATTATTTCATTGTACGACGCGATTTCACTTAACAATCTAGAGTGATTTTCCTTTTCTTCAGATAATTCTTGTCTGATTGCCCATATATCCCGCGTATCCCGTAAAGTAGGGTTTTGAACAGTATTATATTGAACAGCAATCATCAGACCTACAATAAATGATATAATCGTTATTCGGGTAACTATTTTTCTTGTCATCGGTTCCCCTCCTAACACGTTTAGGCTTGTCCTCGAATAATTTTATGTTTCATCAGTTATTGAAGGCATCTGAATTAGATTTTTCTCCTCAATTGTCACGACAATATTATCAGCCAGCAATTGATCCATGACCCCTCCAACAATTTTCAATGACGATACAAGGGTGTCACTATTGCCGACAGCCTGGATCACAAATGGTGCTGGATATTGCTTGCCATCGATTGTAATAACCGGACCATTACATCTGATATATGAATTCGATTTTAACCTTTGACCATTAATCGAAATACTTTCTGCTCCTGAAATTTTCAACTCATTGATAACAGATAAAACATGGCTTTCATGCACGATATATTCATTAGGATTTGTTGAATTCGGATTGTATTCATTATCCTTCATGGTAACTTGAACTCCTGGCCCTTGAGCTGGAATTTGCCCAAGCAACAGGCGCAATCGTTCAGCTTCTTCGATAAGATGCTCGTAATCCTCTTCATTGTCTGCAAATGATTTTTCATACTCTCTTAGACGCGTCTGCAGGCTATTTAGTTCATCTGCTAATTCTTTGTTTCTTTCCTGCTGTTGAATTAGATCCTCTCGATAAGATTCTTCCTGATCTAAATACGAATTATTAATTTTTTCATGATTTTTTGTTAATTTATATGAGTAACCAATAATAAATCCAGTTACTATGCATACAATTAGTATGATGAGCTGCTTTCTTGTAAATTTGTTGTTTTTTTTATTGTGAAGTGGAATCTTCATCATCCATCACTTCCTGTTCTTCGATCACCGCTTCACCAGATTCATCAATTTCAAAGTTAAATTGTGCATACTCATCCTGATAGGATTTGTAATAAGAGCCTACTTCGATATCTATGATTCCTTTTTCATTGCTTCCTGTACTTTCAATCTGAGCCACAATGGAAGGATAATAATTCAGCTTCTCAGCCAATGTCGTAACCTCTGCCCGAACCTCATATCCATCATTCATATAAAGTGTAACAGCGTAAGGGTCACTGCTAGAAGGAGTTGAGTTGATCTGGGAGATTAACGATAAAACCGTTGAATCTAATTTTCCAAGCTCTACTAATAATCTTTTTCTCAGCTTTCCATCTTCAAATTCTAAAAACAGCGGCGCATCGATTGGCTCTAGAGTGCTTGTCTCTTTAAAAATATCGCCATTTTCCAGCATTGGATATAGTTCATTTTCAATCGATATATAAGCAACCTTTTCCCATTCTTCCACTTCAATTTGAACTGTAGTCAGCCATTTTCTTTTAACATGTACTTCCTTAACCCAATGATCTTTACTTATTTTATCTTCAATGCTACCTACTTTAAATCCCCACATCGAATCTCCGGCTTGCAGCGCTGATTGGTCTCTATATGCATCCGCTTCTACTAGCTCCGCTCCAATTACATCGACTTTTTTGATTTCGCTATAAGGAGATTGAAAGTAAAGGAGTAAAAATAATGTTATCAAGAATAGGAAAAGCAGGAAAATAAATTTAAAATTTGTTCTTTTTCTTCTTTTTTCTCTTAAGGTTGGGATGCGTTCTTCAATATCAATTACTTTGTCCATAATTTTTACTCCTCCTTTCCCTCACTATAAATTGTTATCATTGCAAAATATTCTCATTATGCTTAGGTAGAATCGGTTTGATTTGCAAAGCTGACTATGATTGCTACAACAAACCAAATAATCATCAGGGATGTCCCGCCATAACTGATGAACGGCAAAGTTACTCCTGTTACAGGAATCAACCCAATCACAACGCCGATATTCAATGCCGCCTGGAATCCTACCATGCCGACCAAAGCTGATATTGCATAAAAATCAGAGCTTTTAAGCGATTGAATGGCCAGTCCACAGCCCGAGTAAATAAAAGTCGCAAAAAGAAATAGGACAACACAGCCACCTAAAAATCCGACTTCCTCTAAAATAATGGAGAAGATAAAGTCATTCTGGGGCTCTGGCAAGTATAAAAACTTTTGTCGGCTTTGTTGGAAGCCATGTCCAAGCAACCCGGCCGGTCCTATCGCCAGTAACGATTGCACGGCTTGGAACCCACTTCCCAATGGATCCTCCCATGGGTCAATAAAGGCTTTAATACGTTGTAGACGATATGGAGCAGAGGCAATTAATCCTACCAGACCAACAACTCCCAGAACAATAAATCCAACGTATAATTTTATAGGATATCTTGCAATAAATAATAAGATAAATGCTGCTACAACTAAGATGAAAACAGAGCCAAAGTCCGGCTGCAGCATAATTAATCCACAAGGAATGATGATAATTAAAAAATGCTTAATTTGAACAACGCGTTCATCATTTTTTACTTTACTCAACAAAAAGCTTAAATACATTAAAGTAGTAATTTTGACTAATTCTGCAGGCTGAATAGTTAAGGGGCCCAACCCAATCCAGCTTTGTGAACCATTTCGGACAAGACCGATACCTGGAATTAGTACAAGAACTAATAACAGTAAAGACAGTACATAGAGTACAACCCAAGTTTTTTCTTGTGTAAAAAGCGGCATATTTGTCACAAATAAAAATACGATCAGCGCTAAAACTAAGTAAATACTTTGCTTAATATAGAAGGGCAGTTCATCTTCATAATGAATCGAACTCCAATATGTACCAGCTGAAAAAATGAAAATGATTCCAATCAATGACAGCAAAATGGCAGAAATAATGAAGAGCCTTTTATAGGTAAACTTCAGTTAAGGCATCCTTTCTTCTTAAATACTAAGTAAGTACTGTGCTTAGAGTAGCTTCACTCTAAGCACATAAATGGGTCAATCGCTTTATTTCAACAAATTACCAACCATCATTTTTCCGACTATTCAAATTCCAGTAGCTAAAGCGTTAAAGCTTCAGTACTGCATCAATGAATAAATCGCCTCTTATCTCAAAGCTTTTGTATTGATCCCAGCTTGCACATGCAGGAGATAATAAAATCACATCTCCACTTTCTGAGATTGAAGCGGCTTTGGAAGCAGCATCCTCTACATTTTCAGCCAACACCGTTTCTTCTACTCCACAAGATTTAGCAAATTCTATAAATCTTTCGCCTGTCTGACCAAAGGCAACAACACTTTTTACATTGTTCATAGATTGTCGCAGCTCCTCAAAAGAGTGGCCTCGATCTAATCCTCCAGCTATCAAAACTGTCGGCTGTGTAAATGCTTCAAGTGCTACTTTTGTGGCTAAACAGTTGGTTGCCTTTGAGTCATTATAAATTTTTCGTCCATTCCATTCACGAACAAACTGAGTACGGTGGCGAACTCCTGTAAAGGTTTTTAATACTTCCTCCAACGATTCCTTATCGCAGCCATGCAAAATGCACGCTGCAAGGGCAGCTAGGATATTTTCAAGATTATGTTTCCCGGGTAGTGCGATATTTACTCTTTCTATAAAGGGCTCACCATGCCAGTAGATAGTCGTAGCATCTGCACTAATCCCTTCCTCTGCACGCCCATTTGAGCTGAAAGGAATTTTTTTCGCTTTTGATTTTGCAGCATAATGCTTTACAATTTCTTGCTCAGCATTATAAATTAACCAGTCATTTTCATCCTGATTCTTTGTAATATTAAATTTTGCCTCTGCATACTGTTCGAAATTTCCGTGATAATCTAAATGGGCATCATAAAGATTCGTTAAGATGGCAATTTTCGGCTTAAACTCTCTTATACCCATTAACTGAAACGAGGATAATTCTGTTACAATTACATTTTCATGTGTCGCATCCGCCGCTACACCACAAGCAACCGTTCCGATATTTCCTGCGATTAATGGCTTTTTCCCACCACTGTTTAACATTTCAAAAATTAAAGTTGTAGTGGTTGTTTTACCGTTTGTTCCCGTTATTCCAATAATTGGCGCTTCACTAACCAAATAAGCTAATTCTACTTCTGTTATCACTTGCAGACCACGGTTGACGGCATCAGCCACGATTGGGTTTGAATAAGGAATACCAGGATTTTTGACAACTAGCTCGAAGCCTTCATCTAGTATATCCTCTGGATGTCTACCGCAAATAACTGTAATCCCTTTTTCCAACAGGCCTTGAGCTTGAGGATTTTCGTCAAAGGGCTTTGAATCATTGACAGTAACAAAAGCACCTAATTCATGGAGCAGCTCTGCTGCTGCTACTCCGCTTTTTGCTAAGCCCAAGACTAAGACTTTCTTATGTTGTAATTTTGTATATTGAATCATAGCAATGCCTCCGATACTACTGCAATTAACGCAACAATTAATGCTGTCGACCAAAATACCCCTACTACTTTACGCTCAGACCAGCCTGACAATTCAAAATGGTGATGAATAGGGCTCATTTTAAAGATGCGTTTTCCACGTAATTTAAAGCTGGCAACCTGTAATATAACCGATAACGTCTCAATGACAAACACTAAGCCAATCAATAATAAAAGCAATTCGGCCTTGACCAAGATTGAGACCAGGGCAAGGGAGCCACCTAAAGCTAGTGACCCCGTATCACCCATGAACACCTTCGCTGGATTTGCATTGAAAAGCAAGAATCCTAAAAGCGCACCTGTTACTGCAAATGTGAATAATGCTACATCAGCTTGCTCATTATAAAGTGCAATCACTCCGAATGCTGTAAATGCAATTGAGGCAGTACCTGCAACTAATCCATCTAAACCGTCTGTTAAGTTTACAGCATTTGAGAAGCCAACTAGCCAAAAGATAAGGAAACCTACATACAAGATTCCTAAATCTATAGACCAATCTGTGAATGGGATGCTAATCGTCGTATCAAATGAACCAAGTCTCAATAACAGGAATGCAGCAATCGATATAATTATTTGACCGATTAATTTTTGCAAAGATGTTAAGCCTAAGTTTCGTTTGAAAATTACTTTAATCCCGTCATCTAAAAATCCAATCAAACCAAATCCAGCTAAGACCAAAATGATCACGACAGATTGAGTCGTAAATATGTCAGACATATTTCCAACAATCACCGTTGTAGCAATTATCGAGATTAAGAAAATTATGCCACCCATAGTTGGTGTTCCAGCTTTTTTCATATGTGATTGTGGGCCCTCTTCCCTAATACTCTGCCCGAATTTCAACCGTCGTAGCAATGGGATGAATATCGGTGCTAAAACCACAGAAACGATAAATGAAATTGCTAGAATGGTTATTGTTGTTGTGATTGTCATGTTAAATCTCCTCTAATTTCTGTTCATTCTTCTTAAATCTATTGTTGCATTTCACTAAGAAGTTAATAACTAATTTTTTTCATCATCTAAATATAGATGTATTGTCCCGTCTTGTTCAAGAATATTATCTGGTTCTGGTAATTGAGCTTTTATAACCGTACCCTCACCATGAATCTCCATTTTAAATGGATACTGTAATTCCGCTAATTCATCTACCGATATCCCTACTAGATTTGGCACGCGGTCC
>DAMDNS010000068.1:2386-9150 GCA_032083605.1 Ureibacillus sp. | reverse complement strand
AGCAATTCCTTCAGCATTTTTCTTGCTATTCCCTCTCCTCTATAAGAAGGAACAACTGTAATGTGTTGAACAGATGCAACCGAATCCTCTTCAACTACACCAACAATGCCAATATATTCTTCATCTTTTTTCCATAAAAATAAATGCCAATTGTCTTTTTCTTCATATGAATGAATTGTTTCCATTAAATGCTTTACGTCCTTCTCTGCTGGCATGAACGAAAGCAAACCCATTGCTATTTTTTCAAAAGATTTCTTATAGCGTATTAACATGAATAACATTCCCTCGTTTTCTATCAGTACAACATCTTTACATATACTACATGATTTGAAGAAAGGAATCAACTATATTACCATTTATTTACAATTGTATGCATTAAGGTTAATCTAGCGATACATTTGGAATAATGAGGAAAATATAAATGATTGCCCAAATTAGACATAGAGCAAGGATTATACCAAGAAGCCACCATTTTGATATTTTCATAGACTAATCACCCTCTTTTAAGAGAGAGCGGGAGATCATTTTGAATAATATTTTCGTAGCTTTCTCTATTTATAGCCAATTGGTGCTGTCCTTCTTCGACAAACACAACTGCCGGCCTTGGGATTCTGTTATAGTTCGATGCCATTGAATAACCATATGCCCCTGTACAGAAAACTGCTAAAATATCGCCTGGTACAGCATTCTGCAATAATGCATCAACAATTAATTTATCACCTGATTCACAAAGTTTTCCCGCAACCGTGTAAGTATTGGACTTTTCTTCATTTGCTTTATTAGCGACAACCGCCTCATATTTTGCATCATAAAGTGCAGGACGGATATTATCACTCATTCCGCCATCCACTGCTATGTATTCACGAATATTCGGTACAGTTTTGTGTGAACCAACTGTATATAATGATGTTCCAGCATCCCCAACTAGAGAACGCCCTGGTTCAATCCAAATCTCCGGCATTGTCAAGTTTAGTTTACTAGCAAAAGCTTGTACAGTTTCAATCATTTCTTTTACATATTCTTGCGGTTTCAGGGGTTTGTCCTCTTCTGTATAACGAATTCCAAATCCACCGCCTAAATTTAATACTGTACAATGGAATGCATATTTACTTTGCCACTCACTGATTTTTTTCATCAGCTTTTCAGCAGCTAAACTAAATCCATCTGTTTCAAAAATTTGTGATCCAATATGACAATGTAAGCCCAACAATTCTAGATGCTCATGATCTTTAACATTTAGAAATGCTTGGTCTGCTTGGCCATTATTTAAATCAAATCCAAATTTCGAATCTGCCTGACCCGTTGTTATAAAGTCATGTGTATGTGCTTCTACCCCCGGCGTAACTCGAAGCAGGATACGCATAGGCTGTTGCTTCGCTTCTGAAATCTCCTTTAAAAGCTCGATTTCATGGAAGTTATCCACAACAATACAGCCAATTTTGGAGTCAAAGGCCAATTCTAATTCACTATAAGATTTATTATTCCCATGAAAATGAATTCTTTCAGACGGAAAGCCTGCTTGGATGGCTGTAAATAGCTCTCCCCCAGAAACAACATCCAATGAAAGGTTCTCTTCTTTTGCAAGCTGATAGATCGCTATACAAGAAAAGGCTTTTGAAGCATAAGCAACTTCTGCTTTTACGTCCAATTGATGAAATGTTTCGATAAATCCGCGCGCACGCTCTCTTATAAGTTCCAGATCATAAACGAAAAGTGGAGTGCCGTATTCTTTTGCAAGCTCTACCGCATCAACTCCACCAATCGTTAAATGTCCATTTTCATTTACTTTTTGAGTTCCATATAAATGCATTTCGACACACCTTTCGTTACGCGCGAAATGAGGAGAATTCCTCATATTCGCTTTTTTTTACCTATGATGAGAACTTTATCATAGGTACAATTTTAACGCAACGGACACTTAGGCACGTTTTCTTTGCTTCGCGCCGACAATATAAGGTCTAAGTGCATCATCAGCCATTGGGAAACGTATAAATATACGAGTAAATGCTTTTGGGAAGAAAGGTACAAGTGGCCACATGTACGGAACAGTCATCGGCTTTAGTGCACACAAGTAGGAGAAAATAATCCATATCGATATAAAGAATCCGCTGGGTCCAGCAGCTACTGTCGCAAGCAGTATAAAGAATTGGAAATATTTCATTGCTGCACTTAGCTCAAAGGTAGGAATCGAAAAGGAGAAAATTGCTGTAACCGCAGTATAAAGAATAACCTCCGGAGAAAATAATCCTACGTCAATTGCGATCTGCCCGATAATAATACCTGCAACCAATCCCATCGCGGTCGAAAGCGGCGTTGGTGTGTGAATTGCGGCAATTCGCAAATATTCTAACCCTAAATGAGCTATGATGATTTGTAAAAATAGCGGAATAGCCGACTCCTCTTTAGCGCCTATAAATTCTAATGCTTGAGGCAAAAATTCTTCATGGGTGGCTAGTAGATACCAAATCGGCAACAATGTTAACGTGAAGAATGCTGCAATATATCTCAAAATACGGAAGGTAGTACCGAGAAGTGGTGCTTGGCGATACTCTTCAGCATGCTGCAGCAAATGGAACATGCTAATCGGCAAAATGATCACTGAAGGAGAAGTGTCCACGATTATCGCAATATGCCCTTCCAGCAAATGTGCCGCTACAATATCCGGTCTTTCAGAATATCGAACAAATGGCAGTGGATGGAATTTCTGTTTAAACAGCCATTCCTCCAGGGATTTATCTGCCATCGTAAGGCCGTCATGCTTTATTTCCTTCAATCGTTTGTTCAACCATTTTAAATGCTTAGGATTCACGATATTCTTCATATAGGCGATTGAAACATCGGTTTGCCCAATTGTTGAAACCTTGTGAAGCTCGAAACGCAATTGAGGATCGCGTATACGACGGCGGATTAAGGCAGTATTTAACATGATATTTTCTGCAAATCCATCACGCGAACCTCGAATTACTTTTTCGTTATCCGGTTCATCGGGCTGTCGACCTGGATAGCTTCTTAACTCCAACAAATAGCCATAGCCATGTGCAGTTATGAAGCCAACTTGTCCACTCAACACACCTAATATGAATTCATCTCTATCCTTCGGTTCAGCTTTCCCATAAAAGTTAAAATGGTCATTAAAATATTTCGCCTCGTCCTTAATCTCAATTTCATGATGTTTTTCATCATCATAAGTATGAGTGAAGAGAGGCGTCAGTTGAACCGTAAGTGTAGCTCCATCTACAAGCCCACTTATATACACACATAATACTGGTAAAGTTTTGACATGAAGATCCTTGATACAGACATCAAAGGATTCATCTTTTCCAAATTTACTGTAAAGAAAATCTTTTGCTTCATCTATTGATGCAAAAACCTGGTTGCTCATTTACTCACCGTCTTTTTTGTAGTTCGTGATGAATTAGTTTCCATCCAAGATTTAAGTTGCGCCAAAATCTTCTTTTCTAACCGCGAAACTTGAACTTGTGAAATCCCTAACCTTTCTGCAATATCGGTTTGAGTCAAATCTAGGTAATACCTTAAATAAATAATCGCTTGCTCCCGCTTATCCAGCTTCGTCAAAACTTCCTTCAACGGAATATACTGAAAAGGAAGCTCTGACTTTTCGTCTTTCATTTGATCCATCAAGGTAATGGAATCGCCTTCACTTTCGAAAAGCTGCTCATGCAAGGATGCCGGATCGCGCATGGCATCTGTTGCAACCAGTACTTCATCCGGCGTTACTCCCAACATGTCGGCAAGTTCAGAAATAGAAGGAGGTTTTTCATTAGTTTTTAAAAATTCATCCGTTGCATGACGAATTTTATAGTTTAGCTCTCGAATCGACCTGCTCACCTTCACCATGCCATCATCACGTAAGAACCGTTGAATTTCTCCAATTATCATCGGAACAGCATAGGTTGAAAATTTCACATCATAGGATAAATCAAATTTATCGACCGATTTCATCAAACCGATACAACCAATTTGAAACAAATCTTCAAGCTCTACTCCGCGCGAAGCAAAGCGTTGAACAATCGACCACACGAGCCGTGTATTACCTTCAATCATTTGTTTCCTTGCTTCTACATCACCCGTCTGCGCTTTTTCAATGAGATCGCGCATTTCCTCCTGTGTCAACAAAACATTATTGGACGGCTGTTCGATTGTCCTCATCCCCCTAACTTCTATCAAATACCACCGTATTTGCGTCCACATAAAATTGATTGTTCATTCAATTGTTAAAAACCAATAAGCTGTTATACACCATTTAAGTGACGACTGATTAACTTAGATAAAAAGCTACTCTATGAGATTTGAGGCATCTTTACTGAATAAAATTTTTTTGAAAAGGTAATAACAGTCCCGACATTCGGCTCTGATTCAACTTGCAGATTGTCCGCAAAGCTTTCCATTATGGTAAAGCCCATGCCAGAACGCTCCATTTCAGCCTTCGATGTAAATAATGGCTCCATCGCCTTTTTCACATCAAAAATCCCTTTTCCGTTATCCTTTACAGCGACAGAAACTAAATCTCCATCTCTCACTGCATGAACAGTAACGATTCCTTTACCATCTTCGTCATACCCATGAATAATTGCATTGGATACAGCTTCTGAAACGATAGTTTTAAACTCTGAAAGCTCGTCAATGGTTGGGTCAAGTTGAGCAACAAAACTAGTAATTGCTATTCTCGCCAGACTCTCATTCTCACTCACTGCTACAAATGAAAGCGTCATTTCGTTATCCATTCACAATCCCCCTTGCGTGTAAAATTACATCTGCTTCTGTACCTTCCATCATGAAAGAAGCTAACCCTGAAAATTGAAAGATTTTTTTCATTGTATTGGATGGATTCAAGATTATGGTTTGTCCATTTACCGCACTTAACTCCCGCATGCGCCCTAATATTAGCCCGATTCCCGAGCTATCCATAAAATTCAATCTTTCTAGATTCCAAATAATCGTACTCAAATTCCCCTGTAAAATCGTTTTCGAAATATGCGTGCGAATTTTTTCAGTTTCGTGGTGATCTAGCTCACCCAAGAGTCTGATGACTGCTATATCGTTTAAGTGCATATTAATTTCGTAATTCATATTGTTAATTCGCCTCCTCTTAGGTAAGCATTATTCCACATTTTCTCGTCATATCCTTCTTCAATGACAAGACTAGAAGAATTTCGCTGAAACTAGAGAAAATACGACAAAATTAATAAGTAGCCCTTCGCATATTCGAATTTTGTATTAACAGTGAAGAGTAAGTTTGAGTTTAATTGTAGAAATTGTTCGCGATTATCTAGTCATCGATCGCATTAATGTACAGGCTTATTTTAAAAGCGTTTGTTTGGTTGTACGTACGGATTCTACTGAATTTGCAGTTTCGTAGGTTTGGCTGTATTTCAATCTACCAGTATTCAGTAATTCGAATTGATTTTGAATTCTTCCAATTCCTTCTCATTCCATTCGGTTTGTGTTAGTCCTTTAAGGTGCTGATGGAGGTTTTCTCTCGCAAGCTTTCAGTGGAGTCAAAATGTTACATTATGTCCTTGTAGAAAATTTAGCAAACTCGGCCGACCCTTAAGAAAGCTTTTTAACGATAGCCAAAGCTGCACTCTTGCCAATATAAAAAGCTTGATACTTTTCTATTTGATAAAACATTGCTTTACCAAAATTAAGTATGGTAAAAAATATTCGATTTTAAACGTAAAAAATGGTTGCGACACCAACTTTTGTCACAACCATTTTTTTAGAATTACTTTTATGTATCTTTTTCTTCCACTTCTTTCTGTTTAAAGTAGAAGAGTTTCATTTATTTTGAAGGAAAATTCACACGAATATAATTATGGACAAGAGGAAGAAAGGTTATACACATTATTTAGAGGTTTGACGTGTATTTTCGAGGATTGAATATGTGGTTAAGTGTTCCTTTTGTATGTCACAAGATGTATGAAACGCGTTTTGATTTGAGATTTACGTCTGGGTACTTTTCAATTTTGGGATAAAGGTTGAAACCCATTCGGACATATTTTTCGGCGTGATGTGTTCATTTGGAACATAATACGGGTTTCGATTTTGGTTTATCTTAGTATTTCGTATCATCGGGTTTAAAGAATTATATTGGAGTTTTTTTATTTTGAAGGCATTCATGAGTCTTTTGATGCGATTTTGCTTGGCGGGGTTCTTTCGTGAAATGCTTCATCCGTTCCATGATGCACTTTTGCTTGATGATTTTCTTTTGTGAAGTGCTTCATACGCTTTATGATGTACTTTTGCTTGGTGGTTTTCTTTTGTGAAGTGCTTCATACGCTCCATGATGCACTTTTGCATGGTGGTTTTCTTTTGTGAAGTGCTTCATCCGCTTTATGATGCACTTTTACTTGATGTCTTTCTTTCAAGAAGTGCTTCATCCGCTTTATGATGCACTTTTGCTTGACAGTTTTCTTTCAAGAAGTGTTTCATCCGCTTTATGATGCACTTTTGCTTGGTGGTTTTCTTTCGTGAAGTGATTCATACGCTCCATGATGCTCTTTTGCTTGGTGGCTTTCTTTCAAGGAGTGCTTCATCCTCTCTATGATGCACTTTAACTTAGTGACTTTCTTTCGAGAAGTGCTTCATCCGCTTTATGATGCACTTTTGCTTGGTGGTTTTCTTTCGTGAAGTGCTTCATCCGCTTTATGATGCACTTTTGCTTGGTGGTTTTCTTTCAAGAAGTGCTTCATCCTTTCCATGATGCACTTTTGCTTGGTGGTTTTCTTTCAAGAAGTGCTTTA
>DAMDNS010000068.1:1722-2286 GCA_032083605.1 Ureibacillus sp. | reverse complement strand
TCCTCTTCATGATGCACTTTTGCTTCGCGGCCCTCTTTCAAGAAGTGCTTCATCCTCTCCATGATGCACTTTTGCTTGCTGGTTTTCTTTCAAGAAGTGCTTCATCCTCTCCATGATGCACTTTTGCTTGCTGGTTTCCTTTCAAGAAGCGCTTCATCCGCTTCATGATGCACTTTTGCTTGGCGGTTTTCTTTCAAGAAGTGCTTTATCCTCTTCATGATGCACTTTTGCTTCGCGGCCCTCTTTCAAGAAGTGCTTCATCCGCTTTATGATGCACTTTTGCTTCGCGACTTTCTTTCATGAAGTGCTTCATCCGCTTTATGATGCACTTTTGCTTGGTGGTTTTCTTTCAAGAAGTACTTCATCCGCTCCATGATGCACTTTTGCTTGGTGGTTTTCTTTCAAGAAGTGCTTCATCCGCTTTATGATGCACTTTTGCTTCGCGGCCCTCTTTCAAGAAGTGCTTCATCCGCTCCATGATGCACTTTTGCTTGGTGGTTTTCTTTTGTGAAGTGCTTCATCCGCTCTATGATGCACTTTTGCTTGGCGACTTTCTTTCAAGAA
>DAMDNS010000068.1:0-1622 GCA_032083605.1 Ureibacillus sp. | reverse complement strand
CTTGGCGACTTTCTTTCAAGAAGTGCTTCATCCGCTCTATGATGCACTTTTGCTTCGCGACTTTCTTTCAAGAAGTGCTTCATCCGCTCTATGATGCACTTTTGCTTGGCGACTTTCTTTCAAGAAGTGCTTCATCCGCTCCATGATGCACTTTCATTTCGATTGGAGTTTCATTTCCAACTCACTTCCAATTCAAAAACAAAAAAGAAGGTGCACCGCCCACTGTTTGGTTCCTTAACAAACAGCAGGCCACACCTTCTAATACACTTTATCTAACTGATTTTCGCCCCGGTGCCCACTCTCGAAAGCTCTTTACACTCCCTGAACGCGTAGTGCTTGCATCCGATGCATGAATGATGGTTTATGCAGGCTATTGACCGTGTTATGGCATCACCTGTGTGGGCATAGAAATTCTCGGGACCGATTTCGGCAGTCAACCCATTTTGATCGAGAATTTTTTGCAATCCCGGTTGGACTCCTGTTATCAGTACTGTTCCGCCTCGGCTTTTAAAATCTCGTAATATACTTCGGAAATATTCTTCACCAGTAGTATCGATAAAAGGCACCTTTCCTAATCGCAGCACCAGCACTAAGGGCATTGAATTAATCGATGATAGAATGGATTGCTCAAAGGTTTGTGCTGCGCCAAAGAAAAGTGGTCCCTCAACAGTATAAATACTGACCTGTGGGCAATCATGGCTGGAAGTAACGACTTGGGAATTCACTTTTCCCTTGTCACCTAAGTGATCCGGCAACACTTTGGAAACAACGAGCATCTCGCTCATCCGCTTTGCAAATAGAACCACTGCAAGGATTAATCCAACCTCAACTGCAACAGTTAAACTCGTAAATACGGTTAATAGGAACGTAATGACTAAAACAAGGGAATCCCCGGATTTCATCTTCAAAATATGGGCAAAATGCTTTCTTTCACTCATATTCCAGGCTACCATCATCAATACCGGTGCTAAGGATGCCAGGGGAATGTGTACAGCAAGTGGAGCTAGAACAAGTAAAGTAAGCAAAACAAATATCCCATGAATAATGCCGGACATAGGTGAAACGGCACCGGATTTAATATTCGTTGCTGTTCGTGCAATGGCACCAGTTGCAGGAATACCACCAAATAATGGGGTAATAATATTTGCTATCCCCTGACCTACCAACTCTTTATTGCTATTATGCTTACTATTTGTCATGCCGTCAGCTACGACCGCCGAAAGAAGTGATTCGATCCCTCCAAGCATGGCGATGACAAACGCTGGACCTAATAGCATGACGATTCTCTCCATTGTTATGTCAGGAATTCCAAACTCCGGAAGCTTATTTGGGATGGCACCATAGGTTGAACCAATCGTTGCCACATGACCATTTAAGAAGAGTACCGTCACAACTGCCGAAACAACAATCCCGACTAATGCACCGGGCACCTTTGGCAGTACTTTCGGAGTTACAAGCATGACTATTAAACAGATGATGGCAACTAGAATGCTATATCCATTGATCGTATTGAGATGGCTTCCGATTTCCATCATATTATCTATAAATCTTTCATGCTGCTTGATTTCACGCAAGCCTACGAAATTCGCAATCCGGCCTGTAAAAATGATGACTGCAATCCC
>DAMDNS010000067.1:0-9150 GCA_032083605.1 Ureibacillus sp. | reverse complement strand
TTAAAAAATTAATTTAAAAAGTTTTCAAAATATTCATTTGTATTGGTAAAAAATTCATATTATGATTTGATTAAATCGGTTATATAGCATTACAAAAAATGTAAAGGGAGGAATAATTTATGTTTGGAAATGAAAATATTATTGATTCTTATCATATCTCTTTTAACACTTATTTAATTGAACCTATTACGAAAGAAGGAAAACTTTACTCTCACGTTTATGATAAGGGAGGAGAATATGTTGTCGGACGCAAACCTCTTTACATAGTGCGAAACTCCTGCAATGTATTAGGTAGTAATTATAATAATTCAATGAAAATGGCTAGAATCTTCTTTGGAAAAGACAAACATAAATTGCCTATTGTTATTACTCATGATTTTGGAATACCAAATGTATTCTTCCCTCTGTTTTCTCCATCGTCACCAAATAACATGTGGATTGGATTGCACGGTATTGCTAACATTCGTCGCCTCAAAGAATTCACGGAAATTACCTTAAAAGATGGTAAAGAATTAATAATCGAGATTAATTATGCATCATTTTGCGCTCAATACGTATCCGCAACCATGTTGCAAAAATTTGCTTCCCAGCAAAGATTAATCATTCGAAACGAATTAAATCCGCCTTTTGATCCTGAATAATAGCTGAAGCTTTATTTAAATAAACTTTCAGTAAATCTTCTACATGATTTCTTAATCTGATATTGGAGTATCTTCTTATATCCATTATTTGTTTATAATGAAATTGATACTCTGTAAACATTTCGTCTCGATTACCCTGAACTACTCTTAATTGATGATTTTTTAAATACGCTTTTGTTTGTTTCAAATCAGCTTCTGCGTATTTTCTTGCCTCATCAATCAAATAAATATATGGACGCTTTAATTTAAACTGCCCAGTCTCTATTTGTGCCTGATCTTTTTCTAAAACGATTAGTAGCATCGGTAAATATATAGCCGATTCTAGATATGGGACAGCTTCAATGGGAATATGTGCCATTAAAACTCCTCCTAAAAAAGAACATTTGTTCTTATTATTATATTACAACAAATTAGAAATAATGCAATTGTAATAAAGAGGTAAATAATGGTGATTAAGCATCCTAAAGAAGAGTTTTTTCAGAGTAAAAATTATAAGAATACAAATTAACGTCAAAAAAATCTTTTGCTATATAACCGATTTTATTTTCAGCTAAGATTGCGCATAAGCAATAAAAAGAGCCGGCTTGGAAACTCGGCACTATAAATTAAAACCTTTTTAGCAAGCAATTGCTAAAAAGGTTTTATTTATTATCAATAATGATTATTGTCCAATTTTCGAACGAAGGTATGCGTTGATGAAAGCATCTAGGTCTCCATCCATTACTCCTTGAACGTTTCCAGTTTCAAAATTAGTACGGTGATCTTTTACCATTGAATATGGATGGAAGACATAGGAGCGGATTTGCGAACCCCAACCAATTTCTTTTTGTTCTCCGCGAATCGCATCAAGCTCGGCTTGTTGTTTCTCAATTTCAAGTTGATATAATTTTGCTTTTAGCATGTTCATTGCTTTTTCTCGGTTTTTGATCTGTGAACGTTCTGCTTGACAAGATACAACAACACCAGACGGAATATGTGTAATACGAACAGCAGAGTCCGTTGTATTGATATGCTGACCACCCGCACCTGTTGCACGATACGTATCAATTTTCAAATCCTCTGTACGGATATCAATTTCGATTTCATTATTGAATTCAGGCATGATATCACATGACACGAAAGAAGTATGGCGTCTACCGGCAGAGTCAAACGGTGAAATACGCACTAAGCGATGTACCCCTTTTTCTGCTTTTAAATACCCATAAGCATTATGCCCTTGAATTAATAGCGTTACCGATTTAATCCCTGCTTCATCACCAGGCAGATAATCCATCGTCTCCACTTTAAAGCCATGTTTTTCTGCCCAGCGCGTATACATGCGCAACAGCATGGAACCCCAGTCTTGCGATTCTGTACCGCCTGCACCTGGGTGAAGCTCCAAGATAGCATTATTTTTGTCATATGGCTCACTTAAAAGCATTTGCAGTTCAAAGCCATCCATTTTACTTTGGAAGTCCGCCAATTCGCTGCCCAATTCTTCTTGCAGCTCATCATCAGGTTCTTCCTTTAAAAGCTCCAATGTCATTTCCAGATTTTCCTGTGTTGTCACAAGGTCATTAAATTCATTGACGATTGCTTTTAACCCATTTGCTTCATTGATAACTGTTTGTGCCCCGTTTTGATCATTCCAGAAATCGGGCATCAGCATCATTTCATCTAGCTCCTGAATACGCGCCTCTTTGTTTTCTAAGTCAAAGAGACCCCCTGAAGTCCGCCAATTTTGAGGCTGTATTTTCCAACACATTTCTTACTTCCGATAATTCAATCATTTAAAATCCCCCGTACTATTTATTAAACTGCGAGAACCGTATCATCTGATCAAGACTGAAAAGATGACTACGGTTCAAATGCTTGTTTCTCAAAATTCACTTGTAGCTATTGGAAAAATCCCATGTTTTGAGATTCTCCAAACCAGTAATTCCTGTTACTCGGCACCATGACAGTTTTTGAATTTCTTGCCGCTGCCGCATGGACATGGATCATTGCGGCCAATGTTTTCCGCTTTACGAACCGGTTGCTTTTTCTTTGGTGCTGCTTCTTCTTTTGGATTCACAGCCTGTCCTTTTGCCACTTCTTCACGTTCCAGGTTGCTGCGAATTTGTGCTTTCATTGCATATTTCGTTACATCTTCACGAATTGACGCAACCATGTCCTCGAACATTGCAAAACCTTCTTGCTCGTACTCGCGCAATGGATCAATTTGTCCATATGCACGAAGGTGAATCCCTTGTCGCAGTTGATCCATCGCATCGATATGGTCAATCCATTTTGTATCAATTGAACGAAGTAAAATTACCTTTTCAAATTCACGCATACGTTCCGGTGTTAACTGCTCTTCTTTTTCATCGTAACGTTTTTGAACCTCTGCAAAGATAAAGGAAATGATTTCTTCAGGCGATTTCCCTTCTAAATCACTTGCTTTAATCGCACCTTCTTCAAGTAAATTCGCTTGAATGTAATCTTCAAGCGCTTTTAAGTTCCACTCTTTACGATCACCTTGCGTGTGCACAGCCACAATATTTTCGATGGACTCCTGAATCATGGACTCAACTAGCGCACGCATGTTTTCTGTTTCCAGTACATCGCGGCGTTCTTTATAAATAACCTCACGCTGTTGACGCAGAACATCATCATATTGCAATAAACGCTTACGCGCATCAAAGTTATTTCCTTCCACACGTTTTTGAGCGGATTCTACAGCCTTTGATACCATTCCTGATTGGATTGGCTGATTATCGTCCATTCCAAGTCTCGTCATCATTGCCTTCATTTTGTCAGAACCAAAACGACGCATTAAATCATCTTCAAGAGATAAGTAGAATTGTGTAATACCAGGATCCCCTTGACGACCAGAACGACCGCGCAACTGATTGTCAATACGACGCGATTCATGACGCTCTGTACCAATTACAGCCAAACCGCCAAGATCTAGCACACCTTCACCAAGCTTAATGTCGGTACCACGACCTGCCATGTTTGTGGCAATTGTTACGGCACCTTTATTCCCTGCATTAGCAATGATTTCGGCTTCGCGCTCATGATTTTTCGCATTTAGCACGTTATGGGGAATCTTGTGTTTATCTAATAAGTTTGAAATAATTTCTGACGTTTCGATGGCAACCGTACCCACTAATACAGGTTGTCCTTTTTTGTGACGCTCTGCAATTTCTGCGGCAACGGCACTGTACTTTCCGTTCATCGTAGCAAAAATCAAGTCCGGTCTGTCATCACGGGCAATCGGTTTGTTCGTAGGAATTACGACCACCTGCATGTTGTAAATATTACGGAACTCTTCTTCCTCCGTTTTTGCCGTACCAGTCATACCTGATAGCTTTTCGTACATACGGAAGTAGTTTTGGAACGTAATGGTTGCCATAGTCATCGATTCATTTTGAATATCTACGCCTTCTTTTGCTTCAATCGCTTGGTGAAGCCCATCAGAATAGCGGCGACCCTTCATTAAACGGCCTGTAAAGCCATCAACAATGATAATTTCTCCCTCTTGTACAACATAATCTACATCACGATGCATAGAAACATGGGCTTTTAACGATTGGTTAATGGCATGTAATAAACGAACATGGGATAAATCAAATAAATTATCGATTCCAAATGCTTTTTCGGCTTTCCCAATACCGCTTTCAGTTAGTGTAACGCCTTTTGTTGTTTCATCATACGTGAAATCTTCATCAGCAGTTAATCTGCTAACAAACATGTTCGATTGGACATAAAGCTGAGCTGTTTTGCCAGCTTGACCAGAGATAATCAATGGTGTACGTGCTTCATCGACTAGGATTGAGTCAACCTCGTCAATAACCGCATAGTGTAAAGGACGTTGCACGCGTTCTTCTTTATACAAAACCATGTTATCTCGTAAATAGTCGAATCCAAGTTCATTGTTCGTACTATATGTAATGTCTGCTGCATAAGCTTCGCGTTTTTCATCCTTAGTCAGGCTATTTAAGTTTAAACCTACTGTTAACCCCAGGAATTGATAAAGCTCACCCATTTCAGTAGCATCACGTGTTGCAAGATACTCGTTGACCGTCACAACGTGAACACCTTTGCCTGTAAGTGCATTTAGGTACACAGCCATAGTGGAAGTTAACGTTTTACCTTCCCCTGTTTTCATCTCGGCAATATTACCTTCATTTAATGTGCCAGCCCCCATAATTTGCACACGGAAAGGATACATGCCAAGCACACGGCGCGACGCTTCACGACAAACCGCAAATGCTTCTGGCAGTAGTTGTTCTAATGTTTCACCTTTTTGATAGCGTTCTTTAAATTCTATCGTTTTTTCTTTTAAATCTTCATCTTTTAATTGTTCCATTTGAGAAGCATAAGCTTCAACCTGATCAGCAATCTTCGTTAATTTTTTTACTTCTTTTTTATTCGGATCGAAAATTTTATTTAAAATGTTTGCCATGGATTATTTTCACTTCCCATATAGTCTCAATTTTCATTTTATCATTTCCACTAGACTAGGTGCAAATGTCCGTACCACTCACCTCAAAACAAGCACGTTTTGTTGGGGTACCAGGTCCACAAACAATTCTGAATATTTCGCGTACCAGGCACTCGCACAATTCGGAAACAATTCTGAATATTTTCTGCAGGGTTTGAGATTGTGAGTATTTTTTGACTAATGAATGCGAAGTAGGACAAAGTTAAATTATTCTAATTGTTGGGAGTACTCATTATGGCAATTGAGGTATATTTGAATTTTAATGGGAATTGTCGCGAAGCTGCGGAATTTTATGCGAATGTATTTAAAACAGAAAAACCCAATATTATGACCTTTGGCGACGCACCAAAAGATCCGAATTTTGAAATTCCTGAGGAGGCCAAGCATTTAGTCATGCATACGAAATTAGATATACTGGGAAGTCGTGTAATGTTTTCCGATACTTGGCCAGGTTCTCCATTTGTTGCAGGAAACAATATTTCGTTATCGGTTATAAGTGACGACGAAGAAATCATTCGCTTAAGCTTCGACCGGTTAAAAGAAGGCGGCACTGTAACAATGGAGCTGCAAGAAACCTTCTGGAGCAAATGCTACGGGGCTGTAAAAGACAAGTTTGGCGTTGAATGGCAAGTAAGCTTGGATAGCGGAGAACAGTTTTAAATAATAAATCAATAAAAGTAAGCCTTCATTTCAGGAATTCAGCTCTGAAATGGAGGCTTTTTTGATTTTATACAAGTTCTTTATAAAGATAGACATTTTGGGATTCTAAACTGCCCCCACACAAATCTTTTGTGAACTCAAAATTTTTATAAGAAGTAAACAACATCGAGCGACTAGTTTTTTCCATTCGCAATGATAGCACCAATTGTATAAGATACCATGTGCCCTACATAAATAACCGTAATGAGCCAAAAAGCGATTAAAGAATCGAAAACAAAAAGAGATAAAAACCAAACAATAAAAATAACACCCAACGAACCCATCCAGCTATAAGAGCGTGCTAAATGATCATTCATGACAAATCTTTCATCGTATTGTTTTTTCTTTTTCATCATCCTTCTAGTAAGATAAAAAGTACCCACTATAACCAATGCTAGACCCATCCAAAATAACAACGCCACCCAAATATTATCCATTTTTCTCCTCCTCTTCAAAAACAAATACATCTTCAATCTGCATTTCGAACAATTTAGCAATTTTATAAGAAAGGATAAGCGACGGATTATACCGCCCTTTTTCTAAAGAAATGATGGTTTGTCTAGAAACTTCGAGCTTTTCAGCAAGCTCATCTTGGGTTAAATCGTGTTTTTGACGCAAATCTTTAATACGGTTTTGCAAATTACCACCTCACTTCAGATGTAAAGCACTCTTTACGTAAAGGATACTTTACATCGCACTTTATGTCAAGCAAACTTTACATGCCACACAATTTTTATTTTAAACATATATTAGAAATAAAAATTGTGTATGGACCAGGTCCGCAAACAATTCAGAATTGTTTGCGGACCTGGTACACCTTAGAAAGTGGGTTTTGGGGTGGGAAACGAGAGTTCCAAGTTGATGTCGTATTCGTTGTTGGTGGTGTTGATTCTTATTTGGGGTGTTAGTTGGCCGATTTATAAGAATGGGGTCAATTTTATGCCTCCCCTTTTATTTGCCGGCATTCGTGCATTTACAGGAGGCATTATTTTATTTTTAATCGCTTGGAAAAATCGCCATCGATTAAATTTTAAAAGTAATTGGCGGTATTTTCTTATTTCTGCCACGTTAAATATAGTGTTATATTTGGGGATTCAAACAGTTGGCTTGATATATTTACCAGGGGGATTATTTTCGGTTCTTGTCTATTTCCAGCCTGTCCTGCTTGGCATACTGGCTTGGTGGTTTTTAGGTGAAGCCATGACGATTACCAAAATAGTCGGGCTAATCCTAGGCTTTGTCGGCATCTTTTTAGTCAGTGTAGATGGTCTAACAATCCATGTATCTGCAATCGGCGTGACACTTGCACTGGCTACCGCTTTAGTTTGGGCAAGCGGCGTGATTTATGTAAAGAAAAATAAAACCCGTGTGGATTCATATTGGATGGTTGTCATGCAGCTAGTAATTGGAGGAGTGGTTTTACTACTAGGCAGTTTTGTGACAGAAGATTTTGGCTCCATCGATTGGAATGTTGAATTAATCTCCAGTATCATTTGGGGCTCAACAGCCGGAATGGCCATAGCCCAAATCCTTTATTACAAACTGATTAATGAAGGCGAAGCAAGTAAGGTTGGTGCTTTTACCTTCATAGTGCCGATTCTCTCGGTGATTATTAGTGCTATCTTTTTAGACGAAGCCATAACTTTGAACCTTTTTTACGGGATGATATTGGTTGGACTTAGTATTTATTTAGTTAATTTTCAGCGAAAGCGGAAGGATTTATCCAAAGAAGGAAAATAAGATAGGCTGTATCATAGAGTCCGTGAAGTTATTTTGCACGGGCTCGTTTTGTCTTTATTACTATTTGTTTCTATGACCTCGCATCTATCCATCGAATTCCCCGGCATATCCCTCGCGAGCAGCTCCCCAAGTCCCTGCATAAAAAAATCACCCCAAAAGAATCCCTGATCTTTTGGAGCAATTATTCTAAGACATATTGCAAAAATGCTAATTCTGGACCGTAGCCGATTTGAGGGATGTCTTTTTCTAAAGGGTCGATATACTCCCCGGTCGCGACTGTTTTGAAGGTTGCATCTGTTTTGACTTCGACGCGAAACTTTTCATCCGAAATGATGACTTCAAGATGCTCTTCATTTCCTTCATTCTCTTGAACAACTTTCTGAACCGTGTTGTAGATTTTGGTGCTTAAGGTTGCATCCCACAGGAATTTTGCGTTAAAAATACCTTTTAAAATGGGATTGCCCAAGCGACCAGGCAGCATTTCATTTAAAGTCTTTATAAAGGCTTTTTCGTCCCCATAGCCATTGGCAATCAAAGCATTTTTGCGTTCGTTGATTTCATCCCATAATGGCTCATATTCTTCCCCTTCTTCAAGCGTCGCAATCATGACTTCATCAAATTCTTTAATGGCTTCCTGCGTTGCAAACAAAACCTCGCTGGTTGCTGCAAATGCACCGAGCTGAGCTGCTGTAGAGGCCTGTTGCTTTACGGCATAAACCTGCGCAACATTCACAATGATGACGGATAGCACAATGATGACGGTCATGATCCACAACAAATAAATTGCGGCGCTTCCCTTTTCATTCTTTAAATGCTTCATGGAACGAGCACCTTCCCCGTAGCCTTAGAATCGATGGTGATCAACGCCTGATCCGCCATACTGTCTGGGAGGAACACTAATGGATGGCTTGCTGTAATCTTGATTTCAAATAAATCGGCGCTACCTGCGACATTTTGAACCACAAACTGATGATTTTGCAAAATCGATGAACCCGCTAAAGATTGGTCGATCACTTCTTTTGTTTCATTGTAATCTTCTGACACGGCGTACACTTGAGCTGCGTCCGATGCAGTAGCTTTTAGACTGATTACGGCATAACCCGAAGCCACCACTTGCCAAAGAAGCAGAAAAAGAAAGAAATATAATGGGAGAATTCCCAAAAACTCAATGGAAAGCGATCCTCTTTCTTCTGTTATTAACCTTTTCGCCTTCAATCCAATCGCCTCCCTCCATTAATAACTAGTACCTTGGCTTTTCTAATTGTTGCAGCTGTGCAGGTGTTGCCAGCATAATAGGTGAAATCATTACAAGGAAAAAACCGATAAAAAATAACATGATCGCTACCGGAGCAAATGGACCTGTCTCTGTTGCATTCATGTAAGCCCATAAAAGGCCGCCAGCTATAAAGATTGCCACCCCATAAATGAGCCAAACCTTTACAAACCATGAATCGCCTGGATTTGTGAAGGCATGGGCCACTGCTTCATTTTTAATCATCAAAAAGCCAATCAATATAAGGGTCAACAGCAGCAATAACCAAAAAAAGATTGAAGGATACAGCCCTCTAAAGGCAGGAGACATCATATAATACGCTATCCCCA
>DAMDNS010000066.1:0-9167 GCA_032083605.1 Ureibacillus sp. | reverse complement strand
CACTGCGCCCTGCATTTTGGCAATAAAGATAGACTGGTAGATCTGGACGGATTTCTTTATAACGTTGGCGAAGTTGTGTTGAAGGGATATTTCGTGCACCTAAAATATGCCCTGCTTCAAATTCTTTTGTTTCACGCACATCGATTAATTGTGCTTTACGATAACCTTGAATAAATTGTTCTTGATCTAAGTTTGTCACTGCTTTTTTAAGACGCAGTGTATTTACTAGAACGTATACGATGATAAGACCTAGTATGATAGCAATTGTATAAAGTACAGCCACTGCAATATTTCTCCTTTCTTTCTTCATCTTCCATTATAAAAGAGAAAGTGGCGTTCGTCCAATCAGTTTGTTAAAATGATATTTAGTGTGTCCGAGGAGATGATGAAAATGAAATCAAAATGGTATTTTATAAATTCAGGACCTTGTAGTCCATCTTATAATATGGCTTTAGACGAAGCCTTACTTGATTTGCATAGTCAAGGTGAAATTCCTCCAGTTATTCGATTTTATGAATGGAATCCAGCTACCTTATCTATCGGTTATTTTCAAAGTGCAGAAAAGGATATAGATTTTGAGGCATTGCGTGCACAAGAGCTAGGATTTGTTAGACGCCCAACTGGTGGTCGCGCTGTTTTGCATGAAAGGGAATTAACCTATAGTATTATCGTGACCGAAGAGTATCCAGATATGCCTCCAAGTGTTACAGAAGCATATAGAGTATTAAGTGAAGGGTTGCTGCTGGGGTTCCAAAACATGGGTCTAGATGCATATTTTAGTGTCCCTGATACAGAAGAAAAGCAAGCGGACTTAAAGAAGCCCAAAAGTGCAGTTTGTTTTGACGCCCCAAGCTGGTATGAATTAGTTGTTGAAGGGAAAAAAGTAGCAGGAAGTGCTCAGACTCGTCAAAAAGGTGTTATCTTGCAGCACGGAGCAATCTTGCTTGATCTGGATGAAGAGAAGCTTTTATCAGTATTTAAATTCTCATCAGAGGAAGCAAAAGAGAGAATGCGTCAGAAGCTTCCAGAAAAGGCAGTGGCCATCAATCAATTAACAGATAGGGAGATAACAATTTCGCAGTGTATCAAGGCCTTTAAAGAAGGATTTGAGCAAGCTCTGGAGATTGAGCTAATTCCTTATCAACTGACGGACAAACAGCTAGAATATGTCAAAACACTCGAAGAAACAAAATATTTGACAGACGAGTGGAATTTTAAAAAATAAAATAAGAACGTACGTTTCTTCTATGCCGAAAAATTTTTTTATAGAGTTCAAACTCTTTAATTTAAAGGAGTTTAACTAGTTTTAAAAAAATCAACCCCTTGAAATGATATTTTTTATAAGGTAATCTTTTCTAGTAATTAAATCATCTACATCTAGTGTTAATTTTATTTCTGGGGCACAATATGTTGTGTCTGAATCTGAAGTAGATTATACTAGATGTATTATCTATTAAGGGAGGCTGGCAGATGGTATTGGCAAAAGAAACGAAAACAACCATCCTCATAGAACAACTCAATAAAGATATTGAGAAATTTCCTCAAGTACATCCAATTACACCGGAAATGAATATTACGCATAAAGGTGTATCTCGATTGGTCATGATTGACCGATATTCGTTTAAGGATACTGAAAAGAAAACATTAAAGCCTGGAGATTTTGTTGTATTAACTATTAAAGAGGATCCGAAATTTCCTGCACGTGGTTTAGGGTTTATTCAATCTATCGATATGGAAGCCAAGAAAGCTGAAATTTTAATCGAAGAAGAATACCGCCATGTACTTGATAGTGCAAAAGAACAAGAAACAGGTGTGATCTTGCGTTCCTTAGACGTAATCGAAAAGCCTCTTGAAGTTTTTTACGAACAAATTGCTAAACGTAATGCGTTTGGATTAGCTGCTGTTGAAGAAACAGAAGAAAATAGACAAAAATGGTTTGAGAAGTTTTATGAACAGCTCGTATCATTAAAATTCATCCCAGCTGGACGAGTTTTATATGGAGCAGGATCTCAGACGGACGTAACCTTCTTTAATTGCTATGTAATGCCGTTTGTGGCTGATAGTCGTGAAGGAATCAGCGATCACCGTAAACAAGTAATGGAAATTATGAGCCGCGGTGGTGGAGTAGGGACAAATGGTTCAACTCTTCGTCCACGCAATACATTAGCGCGCGGTGTAAACGGCAAATCAAGTGGTTCTGTATCATGGCTTGACGACATTGCGAAACTGACGCATCTAGTGGAACAAGGTGGAAGTCGTCGCGGTGCTCAAATGATTATGCTGGCTGATTGGCATCCGGATATTGTGGAGTTTATCATCTCTAAAATGCAAAATCCACGTATTCTACGATTCTTAATCGAAAATACGAATGATGAACTAATCTCTCGTTTAGCAAACGAAAAACTGAAATTCAAGCCATTAACACAACAAGAAGAAGCAATGTATCAAGGCATTGTTAATTATAAATCGATTCCTGGATTAGGTGGGTTCAATGAATCTATTATCAAGGAAGCAGAAAGTAAATTACGTGATGGTGGAACATATAGTGTCCACAATTCAGAATTCTTGACTGGTGCTAATATCTCTGTGACATTAACAAAAGACTTCATGGAAGCTGTCGAAAATGACGGAGATTATGAATTGCGATTCCCGGATGTTGCAAACTACTCTACTGAAGAAATGGCTATTTATAATGAAAAATGGCATGAGGTTGGAGATGTGCGTGAATGGGAAGCGCTTGGTTACGGAGTTCGCACGTATCGTAAAATTAAAGCGCGCGAGCTATGGAATTTAATCAATATCTGTGCAACTTATGCCGCAGAGCCAGGTATCTTCTTTATCGACAATGCAAACGATATGACAAATGCACGAAGCTATGATCAAAAGGTTGTTGCAACAAACCCATGTGGCGAGCAACCACTCGCACCATTTTCTGTGTGCAATTTAGCTGCTGTGAACTTAGCGCAGTTTGCCGAAAAAGATACAAAAACAGTTAATTTCGAGGCATTACGCGAGACAGTTCGCATAGGTGTACGTATGCAAGATAATGTAATCAATGCAACGCCTTATTTCTTAGAAGAAAATCGCAAGCAGGCTCTAGGTGAGCGTCGAGTTGGTCTTGGTGTGATGGGACTTGCTGACTTATTGATCTACTGTGAAAAAGAGTATGGATCACAAGCAGGTAATGAGCTTGTTGATAAGATCTTCGAAACAATCGCTGTTGCAGCATATGAAACTTCGATTGAATTAGGAAAAGAGCGAGGCAGCTTCCCATTCCTTGAAGGGGAAACAGAAGAAGAAACGAAACGTTTAAGACAAGCGTTCATCAACACAGGCTATATGCAAAAAATGCCTGAGCATGTGCGTCTTGGTGTCCTTGAAAACGGAATTCGCAACTCGCATCTATTAACTGTTGCTCCGACGGGGTCCACTGGGACGATGGTAGGCGTAGCTACAGGCCTTGAACCTTATTTCTCATTCGTATATTACCGTTCAGGTCGTCTTGGTAAATTTATCGAAGTGAAAGCTGAAATCGTTCAAGAATATCTAGAGGCTCATCCGGAAGCAGATGAAAATAATCTGCCGGATTGGTTTGTTTCTTCAATGGAGCTATCACCGGAAGCACACGCGGATGTACAATGTGTGATCCAACGCTGGGTAGATTCATCGATTTCCAAAACAGTAAACGCACCAAAAGGTTACACTGTTGAACAAGTACAAAAAGTGTACGAACGCCTATATAAAGGTGGGGCAAAAGGTGGTACGGTTTATGTGGATGGAAGCCGTGATTCACAAGTACTGACGTTAAAAGCGGAATCATCACATGATGAACAGCTTGCATTTGATGAAGTACTTGAAGAGAACGTAAAAGAAAAGCAAACAGTCGTTTTGGTTGATACAATCGCACCTCTTACAACTACTAACGTAACAATTGGATCTGAAGTAGGGAATACTTGTCCAGTTTGTCGTCAAGGAACAGTTGAAGAATTAGGTGGCTGCAACACATGTACTGGCTGTGGTGCCCAACTCAAGTGCGGGCTATAAGTAGATAGTAAAAAGGCAATTTCCTACCATGGAAATTGCCTTTTTTACGGCTTAGATCTACTGTCCAAGATACGCTCAATACGCGATTAACTTTTGGCCGAGGTTCTTTTAATTAACCCATCAAATAATCATAGATATTTTTAATAATTAATACGACAGTCATGATAATAAACAGCATTCTCACAAAGCTAGTTCCTTTACTCAGTGCGAATTTAGTTCCAAAGAAAGCACCGGCAATCATCGAACCACCCATTATCAGTCCATAGACAAAAACTACCTCTCCTAGAATTAAAAACATGATCAGGGCAGCAATATTACTGATAAAGTTTAATAGCTTGGCATTTCCGGCGGCCTGTAAAAAATCAAAGCCCGCTATTAAAAAGACGAACATGATGAAGGAACCAGTTCCGGGACCGAAAAAACCATCATAGAAGCCTATTAATAAAAGACTAGCAATAAAAAGAATTCGTCGTTTCCAATCTAAAGGCTTTCTTTCCTCTAATTGTCCCCAATTCTTTTTTGCCAGCGTATAGATGAGGACGACAATCAACATAACAATGATCAGGGGTCTCAAAAGCTCCGAATCCATTAAATGGACTGTCCATGCTCCCAGCATGGAAAAGATAAAAACAAATGGAAGAATTGGCCCAAGCAGCTTTATATCAATTTTACCAGCCTTAAAAAATGTTATGGTGCTAGTCAAGTTTCCCATTGAGGCTGCTAACTTGTTTGTTGCAATGGCAGCAGATGGGGGAAGACCTACTGATAATAGGGCAGGGAGGGTGATTAAACCACCTCCACCAACAGTAGCATTTATAAAAGCTCCTACAAAGCCAAAAAAGACAATTATGAATACGTTTAGTAAATCTAGTTCCATTGTGCAAGACTCCTAATGTTTTATGTAATGTGGTCATCTTATCGAATTTGTCTGAATTTGTAAATGGCTCATTGCTAAATAATCAGGAATTAAAACAGGATAAGCGGCAACCCTTTTAGCGATAAGCTTTAGTTACACTTTTCCTCAAAAAAAACGCATTTGGTATCGCTACCAAACGCGCATAACTTAATCATGATGTAATTTCATCGCAATTTCCGGATTTTGTTCCACTTCGTGTAATTTATTAAATGAAGCAATGGCTACTTCAACCATTTCATCTTTAGGTTCTTTTGTTGTTAAAAGCTGTAGCCATAAACCTGGGTAACCTAAGTATTTTAATACAGGAACTTCTCTTACCGCATTCGTTGCTTGTAGTACCTCAAATGAGATTCCTAACACGACCGGGATTAAAAGAATTCGTGTAAGTATACGTAACCACAGTGAATCCACAGGGAAAAAGAGATACAGAAGCATCCCGATAAATACAGTAAATAGAATAAAGCTGGAGCCGCATCGATAATGCAGTCTGGATTGATTTTGAACATTTTTTACTGTTAAATCTTGCCCTGCCTCATAACAATTAATCACCTTATGTTCGGCACCGTGATACTGGAATACCCGTTTGATAAGTGGTGTCATCGAAATCGTATATAGGTAACCTAAAAGTAAAATCAATTTAAAAAATGTTTCCAAGAAAATTTGTGGGTATTTCCCTGAAATCCAAGGAGAAAATAATTCAGCAAGAAATACGGGAACTAGAGTAAAGACAAATTTTGCAAATACGAAGGAAATTACCCCAACCACCGCTACCCCTAAAATCATTTGTAGCTTTGAGGATTCTTCTTTAGATTCTTCTTCCTCTTCACCAGGATCTACTTCATAGCGTTCGCTAGCGAATTGTAGGTGTTTTGCTCCAAGTCCGGAAGACTCGATTAAGGCAATAACCCCTCTAAGAAAAGGGACTTTTTTCAGCTTTTGAAAAATCGGCTTTTTCGGTTTTTTTGCATAATAGTATTCAATTGAATCATCATTTCTACGTACGGCTGTTACGGTATGTTCCTTTCCTCCGAACATGACACCTTCAAGAAGTGCTTGTCCTCCGTAAACCGGTGCTTCATTAGCCAAGATTCTACACCACTCTCTCAAAATATAAAACTTATAACTAGTCCATTGTACTAAATTTTTGACAAAAGCTCTACGGTTTCGCATACGAATTTTAAATATTGGCGAAACTTAATAAAAAAAGGGGTGCTGTCTGTGGTTTATTTAGCAGTTACTACAAGTTTATTTGCTTCTATTTTTCTAACGATTAGCTTAAAGCTCTTATCTCTTTTTCATTTTATCAAATGGAGCCCGGTTGGTTATGCGAAGAAATTAAATATTTTGGAGGGAAGTCATTGGTCAGTTAAATGGCTCTTTTTATTGATTATGATATTTTTAATAACGCTTCTTCTCTATTTTGCAATGCAATTCGTTGAAATGGTTCCTAGTTTTTTAACATCGCTGATAATCGGAGTAATTCTGGCTCTTATTTGTGAGTGGGTTATTTTTGATTTGCCTGCTGAACTATCATCATTTAAAAAACTGTCCATACCATTTATGGTAACACTGGTAATTACTGCTAGGTTTGTTTTTGAAACGGCTGTGTTCCATTATCGAGCTCATAATGAAAATAAGTTGCCGTACAAGGACTCTGTGGTAAAATAAAGATGGAAATTTCCGCAAGAATCACATTATTTCGCCAAATATGTGAAAATTGGCGTTATGTGGCTTTGCGAAAAATCAGCAATAATTTATCAATTCCCATCCGCAGGTAAGAGGAGAATGTTGATGAAGCTATTAGTGTTAAATGGCCCGAATTTGAATCGTTTAGGGAAACGTGAGCCTGAAATCTATGGAAGTGAAACTTTGGAGGATGTAAAAGAAAAATGCATCCGACTTGCATCACAATTCAATGCAACGGTTGATTTTAAACAATCCAATCATGAAGGGGTACTCATTGATTGGATTCACGAAGCAGAAGACAGCGATGTGGAGGCAATTGTATTTAACCCTGGCGCTTATACACATACGAGTATTGCGCTTAGGGATGCAATTGCAGCTGTAAATGTGCCTGTTATAGAAGTGCACATTTCGAACATACATAAAAGAGAAGCGTTTCGTCATGAATCGAAGTTAGCAGCAGAATGTGTTGGACAAATATGCGGTCTAGGAACTTTTGGCTATGAATTAGCTCTTAGAAAGTTTTTAGAACAATAGACGGGGGATAGTAAAATGATTAAATTAGAAAAATTACGAAAAGCATTAGTGGAACAGAATGTTGATGGTTTGTTAATTACAAATGATTATAATCGCCGTTATATGACTGGTTTTACAGGTACTTCCGGAGTTGCAATTGTTTCAAAAAACGATGCAGTCTTTATTACGGATTTTCGCTACACTGAGCAAGCAAAAAAACAAATCCAGGATTTTAAGATTATTCAGCATGAAGGCAATCTTTTTCAAGAAGTTGCAGATCAAGCTGTAAAAATGGGTATCAAAACATTGGCTTTTGAGAAAGATACGATGACATACTCAATGTACGAGACGTATAAATCGCTTATATCAGCTGAATTAGTACCTCTTTCTGGATTAATTGAAAAAATTCGCTTGATAAAGACTGAACAAGAGATTAATATTATTAAGGTTGCATGTGAAATAGCAGATAAAGCTTTTTCACATATTTTAGAATTTATTAAACCAGGTTTAACTGAGCTTGAAGTATCGAATGAATTAGAATTTTTCATGCGGAAACAAGGGGCAACTGCATCATCTTTCGACACAATTGTAGCAAGTGGAGTGCGAAGTGCTTTACCGCATGGTGTTGCTACAGACAAGGTGATTGAAAAGGGTGATTTTGTCACACTTGATTTCGGTGCGTTATATAATGGTTATATTTCAGATATTACTCGTACAATTGCAGTTGGACAACCTTCCGAAAAGCTTGTTGAAATGTATAATACGGTGTTGGAATCACAGCTGCTTGCACTGGAAAAAGTGGGACCAGGCATGACTGGAATACAAGCAGATAGCATTGCGCGTGATTATTTAACATCAAAAGGATATGGTGAAGCCTTTGGACATTCAACAGGACATGGAATCGGTTTGGAAGTACATGAAGGTCCGGCACTTTCATCAAGATCTAGCTCAGTTTTAGAACCGAATATGGTTGTGACAATTGAACCGGGTATTTATTTACCAGGGATTGGCGGAGTGCGTATTGAAGACGATATTTTAATCACAGAAACAGGTAATGAAAAATTAACTCATTCAAGCAAAGAATTAATTATTTTATAATGGAGGAACTACAACAATGATTTCAGTTAACGATTTCCGTACTGGCCTTACAGTTGAAATTGATGGCCAATTATACCGCGTATTGGATTTCCAACACGTTAAACCAGGGAAAGGTGCTGCATTTGTTCGTTCTAAATTACGTAACCTACGAAATGGTAACGTAACAGAAAAAACTTTCCGTGCTGGTGAAAAAGTAGAGAAAGCTCAAATCGACAACCGCAAAATGCAATACCTATATGCTCAAGGTGATTCTCACGTATTTATGGATATGGAATCATATGAGCAAACTGAACTTGCAGGTGTACAAATCGAAGAAGAGCTAAAATATCTTCTTGAAAATATGGAAGTACACATCCAATCTTACCAAGGTGAAATGCTAGGTGTTGAATTACCGAACACAGTTGTTCTTGAAGTAGCTGAAACTGAACCAGGTATCAAGGGTGATACAGCTTCAGGCGGTACAAAACCTGCGAAAATGCAAACTGGTTTAATGGTAAACGTACCATTCTTCGTAAACGAAGGCGACAAATTAATCATCAACACTACTGACGGGTCTTACGTATCACGTGCATAAGGCTTAAAATAGTTTGATATTTTAGAGTGCAAAACAAAAGTCGATTAGACTTTGTTTGCACTCTTTTTTCTTGCAAAAAATGACTCGAAAAGTTCTTAAAATCAATCAGAGAATAATACATAATAGTGTGGTTTAAATAATAAAGTTGTTTGGAAGGTCATCTTACTATTAGATGCCTTTTTGTTTACAAATAAGGTCTATTTTTTTGAACAAGCTCATATATTGCCTTACACAAGGAGGCGTCGTAATGGAGTTACAGGACGTTTTGCGAGTAGCAGGGGTAGGGCTCGTCATTGCTTTACTTCATGTTTTCTTTGAGCAAACCGGCAAAAGGGA